>JBDHBK010000407.1:0-3475 GCA_039592635.1 Gemmatimonadota bacterium | reverse complement strand
GTACGTGGACGTCCAGAACGTCTACAACCGGAACAACATCAGCGCCGTCCGCTGGGATCCGCGCACCAACGAGCCCGAGTTCAACGAATCGATCGGCGTGCTGCCCACGCTCGGAATCAACGTCGAATTCTGATTCAGTCCATCTGTGGGCGGGAGGATGGTCGAGAGGCGATGCGCCGACCACCAGGCAGGCGTTTGTACAGCCAGTCGTAGACGCCACTGATGGTGACCAGCAGAAACAGCAGCGCTCCCAGCGGGACGATGAGGATGTACCACTCCCCGATCCACCCCTTGAAGAAACGCCCGTTGTGGATTTCGAAGAGGTAGTTCCACAGTGGCATGCGGTAGCGGCTACGAATCTGTTCGGGCATGCCGAAAGAAGTGGTCGGCCCACCATCCAGACGCATGAGCCCCCCTTCGTGCGTATTGATGAGCTCGGTGCCGTCCGGAGTCCGGAACGAAGCGGTGATCATCAACTCCGCCGGCCGCATGACGGAGACGGGGGGTGCCTGCTCCCCGTTCAGGCGGTCGGTCACATCGCCTGTGGCGGGATCGTAGTCGTACAGTCCACCAAAGGAGCCCACGGAGTACCTGCCGGCGTCGTCCGCATCAAAGACGGTGGCCCCCATGACGAAGATCGGTGTGGGCAGTTCGATCTTGCTGAAAGCGACACTAAGATCGGCCGGTGCCTGCCAGAGTCCATCGCCCAGGCATTCTCCGGAAGGGGGCCGGGATACCATCCTCGTGGGACATCGCCCATCAGAACGGCAAGCAAGGGCGGACGCATGAACAGGCCGGTGCCCCCGATGAGGAGCAGTATGGCGGCCACCCAGATGCCCAGCTTCAGGTGGTACTTGTGAATGAAGCGGAACAGGCCGCCCTGCCAGGCTGCGGGGCGCGGCTTCCCACGCGTTCGGCGTTGCTTCAACTTCCGCGGATAATACCAGGCGTAGAACGCCGAGAAGCTCAGGTAGAACAACACCACACCGGCCAGATCGAACAACAGCCTGCCCGGCAACCCCCACACCTCGCCGCCGTGAAGGTCGAAGAAGAGCTTGACCTTCGAGACCCGGTCCTGTGGGCCCTCCCTCTCGAGGTGAACCGGCGTCGGTTTGGAGTCCGCGTCCGACAGATCCATCGTGAACAGGTCTGAGTCGGTGAAGATGTGTAAGGCGTCCTTCGTCTCCAGTAGCTTGACGACGCGCGCTCTCTCGGTTCCGAGGGGAATCCGCTCCCATGTCTCCGTTGACGTGTCAGTCCGGTACAGGCCGCCATCCGTGGCGGCGAACAGGCTCGAATTCGCGCCCTGGCCGTGCATGAAGAGGTGATTGGTCTTGGCGTAGAAGGCCTCGGCCGGGAAACCCCGGCTCAGCGGCTCCGGGTCCACCCGCCCGGCAACGCTTCTGTAAACGCCGATCTTGCCCCCGAGGTATGCGATCGAGCTGTCACTCCTTTCAAAGACGACCGATGTGATGGCACTGCGATTCCAGTTGTCGGGGAGATAGTGCCCGGGGACGAGCCAGCCTGGTACGGAGGCGCCAGCTATCAGATGTGGGTGGTTCATGAGTACGCCGGACACGCTCATCCACATCAGGAAGAGGATAAGCAGCAGCCCGACGTACTTGTGCAGCCAGCGGGAGATGTGGAAGAAGCGTTTCATGCCGGGATTCGTTCCCAGGAACCCCGGATCGTCAGGTCGCGGCAGTAGGCGGATCCTCGATCTCGGCCCCGAGCCCCCGGAGCTGGTAGATCACCCTGGGCCCCGTGACGCTGGCCGGATCAAACTCGATCCCCTGCTCTTCGGCGTGATGTTCGGCCTGCGCCAGGGCCTGCTCCATGGTGAGCTCGAGCTTCTCCATCACCCCTTCGACGCGGGCGTGGCACCCCAGCGCCGTCTGGGGGAACACGATGACTCCATCCTCGACCTTCACCCGGAGCTGCTCTGCCTCGTTCTCTCCTCCAACGGTGATCCAGCAACCCATCTGCTCGCAGACCCCCGCGACCGTGCCCTCCACCCGCAGGTGCTGTCCCACGAAGGCGTCGGGGTCAGCCAGAATGGTCGAGACGCTGGTCGCCTCGGTGAGGGTCAGGGCCTCGCCGTACTGAGTGAAGGGGGGCGGCTCCGCTTCGCTGCAGGCTGAGACAGCGATAAGAAGGCCGAGAGTGGAAATGACGGATATCCGAAAAGACATGGTGCCTCCGTGAGTGGCTACGGGAAACAGCAACACTACATCCCAGTGCGTGAAACAGGCTCTCTATCTCACGTCTCTAGCGACCATCCGCAAGGTGCGCAGGGTGAAAAAGACAGAAAAGCCCGATTTGCGAGCCTCTCGTAAGTGGAGCCGATCGGAATCGCCGTCGAGCGAAGCGAGACGAGCAAAGCAAGGCTTCATCCGCCAGCTGACGCTTGCTGACGCCAGATTCGGTTACTTCTGCGTCCGTTTAGGCACGTTTGCGCGTGCTCGCGCTCAAGGAGGCTGGGGTTGACTACCTTTGCACAAACAGCGTGCGTGGTAATCCCGAGGGAGTTCGCCCCCATTCACGGAGATCCAACCATGATGCGACTGCGTCACGTCCTCACCCACACGCTCCTGTTGAGCGTTGCGGCTGTTCTCGCCGCGGCCTGCGGGTCGGATAGTCCGACCGATCCCAGCCCGACGCCGGTCGCGTCCGTCGCCGTCGATCCCGCATCGGCCGACGTGGCCGTCGGCGCGACGGTTTCGCTGAGCGCTGTCACGAAGGATGCCGACGGCAACACCCTTACCGGTCGGACCGTCACCTGGTCATCGTCGAACACGGCGGCGGCCACGGTTTCGTCTTCCGGGCTGGTCACGGCCGTCGCGGAAGGTGATGCTACGATCACTGCGACCAGCGAGGGCAGGTCCGGAACCGCTATGATCACCGTGACTCCGCCGCCTGTCGCCACGGTGACGGTGTCGCCGAGCCAGCCCGTCATCGCGATCGGAGCCTCGGTCGACCTCACGGCAGAGACGAAGTTGGCGGGCGGAGAGATCGTCACGGGTCGTGACATCGCCTGGTCCTCGTCCGACGGGAGCGTGGCTACGGTGGACGCCGGTGGGACGGTCACGGCGGTCTCGTCGGGAACGGCCACGATCACGGCGACGAGCGAGGGCCAGTCCGGCTCGGCCGACCTCACCGTCTTCCTTCCCTTCGGACAGATCGTGTCGGGCATGGGGGCAAGCTGCGCCCTCGACGATGCTGGCGCCGCGTATTGCTGGGGCACCAACGGCTTCGGCGAAGTAGGCGTCGGTGATCTCGATGAGCACCTCGCGCCGACGGCGGTGGCAGGCGGTCACACGTTTACGCAGCTGGGGGTGGGCTTCAACTTCGTCTGCGGGCTGGATGCAACCGGGGCGGCCTGGTGCTGGGGTACCAACGCGTTGGGCACGATCGGAAACGGGAGCTCCGCAGACTTCCAGGTCATTCCGGCGGCAGTCTCCGGCGGCCATGCGTT
>JBDHBK010000406.1:0-6827 GCA_039592635.1 Gemmatimonadota bacterium | reverse complement strand
CGACCGCGTTGGCCGACGTGCAGCAGATGTCGGACTCGGCTTTGATCGAGGCCGGCGTATTTACGTAGGTGACGACCGGAACGCCGGGGTACCGTTCCTTGAGCAGACGCACGTCTTCCGGGGTGATACTCTCGGAAAGGGAGCACCCGGCTTCCACGTCGGGAATCAGGACCGTGCGGGCAGGGTTCAGGATCTTGGCCGTCTCGGCCATGAAGTGGACGCCGCAGAACACGATGACATCGGCGTCCGAATCCCGGGCGATAATCGAAAGGCCAAGCGAGTCTCCGACGAAATCGCTGACCCCGTGGAAGATCTCGGGAACCATGTAGTTATGGCCGAGGATCACCGCGTTGCGTTCCTTCTTGATGCGGTTGATCTCGGCGATCAGGGGAGCGTGCATCTCCCATTCGAAGCGGGGGATGCTACCTTTAACCTTCTCGTATATGTGGTCGGTCGCCGCGGCGACCTCTTCCGTGAACTCGAGCTCAGTTGTCACGTTTGCCTCCGGTTACGTCGGCCGGCTAGAAGAGTTCGCACAACATACCCGGGCGGGCAGGGAACGTCACGCTCGTCCGGACGCGGTCCCGAAAGAGATCTCGAAGCCCATGAATCATCAGTCGGCTGTGGACCGGATCGACGCGCTGCGAGAACAGATCCGACACCACGACCACATGTACTACGTACTGGACGATCCCGAGCTGTCGGACGCGGAATACGACACCCTGTTTCGAGAGTTGCAGGGGCTGGAAGCGCTCTTCCCCGACCTTCGCACGGCGGATTCTCCCACCCAGCGAGTGGGAGGCGAGCCCCTGGGCTCCTTCCCGTCGGTCCGGCACGAAGCGCCGATGCTCAGCCTCGAGTCGGACCAGGACGAAGAGGCGCTGCGCCGGTTCACCGACCGCGTCGAGCGGGGCCTCGACAATCCCTCGCGCCTGGCCTGGGTGGTGGAGCCGAAGCTCGACGGCCTGTCGATCGAGCTGGTGTACGAGCACGGCGTCCTGGCGCGAGCTTCCACGCGCGGCGACGGGCGGCGCGGGGAGGGCATCACCGAGAACGCCCGCACCGTGCGCTCCATACCTCTCAGGCTGAAGGCCGACGTCCGCCCGGTACCGGATCTTCTGGCCGTGCGCGGGGAGGTCATCATCCGGGTAGACGCCTTCGACGACCTGAACGAGCGCCTGATCTCCGAGGAGCGGCCCCCGTTCGCCAATCCGCGCAACGCGGCCGCCGGCTCCCTGCGCCAGCTCGACCCCCGGATCACAGCCTCCCGCCCGCTGGAGGCCTACGCCTACGACGTTCTCGCCAGTTCGGGACTCGACGTTTCGACCCAGTGGGAGACGCTGCAGGCCCTGCGGGACTGGGGCTTTCTGGTCAACGACTACTCCGAGCGCGCGGCGGATACCGAGGAGATCCTTGCCTACCACGCCCGCATCGACGCCGAACGGGCAGACCTGCCGTTCGAGATCGACGGGGTGGTGATCAAGCTCGACGACCTCGAAGCCAGGGAAGAGCTGGGCTTCACGTCGCGTCACCCGCGGTGGGCCTTTGCCTTCAAATTCCCTCCCCGGGTCGAACAGACGAGGATCGATCGGATTCTCGCGAGCGTGGGCCGAACGGGTGTGGTCACGCCGGTGGCCATCATGGAGCCGGTGAACATCGGGGGCGTCACGGTGACCCGGGCCTCGCTGCACAATCGGGAAGAGCTGGCCCGCAAGGACGTGCGCCCGGGAGACCTCGTCCGCATCCAGCGCGCGGGCGACGTCATCCCGCAGGTTCTCGGACGGGTCGAGGAACCGGATCACGAGCGCGGCCCTGCCTTCCACATGCCGAGGGCGTGTCCGTCGTGCGACACCGAACTGGTGGAGCGGGGTCCGTTCACGGTGTGCCCGAACAGCTTCGGGTGCCGGGCGCAGCTAAAGGGGCGGATCCAGTACTTCGGCTCGCGCGGGGCGCTCGACATCGAGGGCCTTGGCGAGGAGACGGCGCGCCTGCTGGTGGACGAAGACCTGGTGGAGCGCCTTCCGGACCTGCTGGACCTGACGGTCGAGCAGCTGGTGCAGCTGGAGGGATTCGCCGAGCTGTCGGCCGGCAACCTGGTGGCGGCGATCGAGGCCGCCTCGAAGCCCGAGCTGCACCGTTTCCTGGCGGCGCTCGGAATCCCCGAGGTCGGCGGCGCCGTGTCCCGCACCCTGGCCCGCCACTTCGGTACCCTGGACGCGATCCTGGCCGCGGACGAGGACGTCCTGACGGATGTGGAAGGGGTGGGCCCGATCATGGCGGCGCGGATCGTGGCGTTCTTCGGCGAGCCCCACAACGCCGAGAACATCGCGCGTCTCAGGGAACGAATGCAGGTGCAGGCCGCCGAGACGGCGCCGGTCGGAGGAGCGCTCGAGGGGAAGACGTTCGTGTTCACCGGCGGGATGGAGAGCATGAGCCGGGGCGAGGCGAAGAAGAGGGCGGAGGCCCTGGGGGCCAGGATCACCGGCTCGGTGAGCAAGAAGACGGACTACGTGGTGGCCGGAGCAGACCCGGGATCGAAGCTGGACAAGGCGACCGCGCTCGGGGTCACGGTCCTGGACGAGGCGATGGCCACCCTGCTGGAGATCCAGGGCGAGACCAATCCATTCCGCATCCGGGCCTACCGCAACGCCGTCTACACGATCCAGGAGAGCCCTGACCCGATCCGGAAGATGGTGGAGCAGGGCGAGGACCTGACCGAACTGCCGGCGATCGGCAAGGACATGGCTTCGCACATCACGGAGCTCGTGACCACGGGCCGGCTGTCGATCCTGGAGGAAGTCTCGAAGGAAGTGCCGCGCTCGCTCGTTCAGCTGACGAAGCTCCCCGGCGTCGGTCCGAAGAAGGTGCGGAAGCTGTGGGACGAGCTGGACATCACGACACTGGAGCAGCTCTCCGAGGCGGCTGCGGCAGGGAAGATTGCCGACCTGGAAGGGTTCGGAAAGAAGAGCGAGGAGAAGATCCTCGAGGCGATCGAGCGCCACAAGAAACGGTCCGGTCGCTTCCGTCTCTCGTCGGCCGACGAACTGATCCAGCCGCTGATCGAGTTCATGTTGCAGGACGACCGGGTGGAGCGCCTGGAAGTGGCGGGCAGCTACCGCCGCCGACAGGAGACGGTGGGGGACATCGACCTGCTGGCGATCGCGTCCGATCCGGCCCCGGTGATGGAGCGCTTCACGGCGTATCCGCAGGTGCGCTCGGTCGAGAAGTCGGGCGATACGCGCGGCACCGTGATTCTCAGCTCCGATCTCCAGGTGGACCTTCGCATTCTGCCCGAGCGGAGCTACGGCTCGGCCCTCGTCTACTTCACCGGCAACAAGGAGCACAACGTCGAGCTGCGGAAGCTGGCCCTGCAGCGAGGGCTCAGCGTGTCGGAATACGGGGTGTTCGAGCTGGCCGAGGCAGGGGAGGGAGAGGAGAGCACCACCGGCCGTGAGCTGGGCGAACGAGTGGCAGGCGCTACGGAAGAAGAAGTGTATGCCGCGGTCGGGCTCCCCTGGATCACCCCCGAGCTGCGCACCAACCGTGGTGAGTTCGACGCGGCGCAGAAGGGCGAACTCCCGGCCCTGATCGAGCTGGAGGACATGCGGGGCGACCTCCAGATGCACTCCACGTGGTCGGACGGAAAGAACACGATCGAGGAAATGCTCACGGCCTGCGCTGCCCGTGGCTACGACTACGTGGCGCTCACCGACCACTCCAAGGCCCTGGCCATGACCGGCGGGCTCGACGCGGCGAAACTGCGCGAGCAGTGGAAGGAGATCGACGAGGTCGCGGCGCGCCACCCGGAGATCCGCTTCCTGCGCAGCCAGGAGGTGGACATCCTGGCCGACGGGACGCTGGACACCGAGGACGAGATGCTGGAGCAGCTCGACCTGGTGGTGATCGCGGTGCACTCGCGGTTCGATCTGCCGGCCGCTCAGCAGACGGAGCGGCTGCTCACCGCGATCCAGCACCCGCTGGCGGACATCGTCGCACACCCCACCGGCCGCATCATCAACCGTCGTGACCCGTTCGACTTTGCGCTCGACGAGATCCTGTCCTGCGCCGCCGAGCACGCGGTGGCAATGGAACTGAACGCGCACCCGCATCGACTGGACCTGAGGGACATCGACCTCATGGCGGCCAAGAAACGGGGCGTGAAGATCGTGATCAGCACGGACGCCCACTCGATCGCCGACCTCGATTTGATGCCCTACGGGGTCGAGCAGGCTCGCCGCGCCTGGCTGGAGCCGGCCGACGTCCTGAACACGCTGCCCGCGGACGACCTGCTCGCCGCGCTCGGAAAGGGCTGAGCGAGTTGGAGCGATTCACATTCGCCACCGAGCTGGGCAACGACGAGGTCTACTACTGGGCCTACGCCGCATTCCCGGACTGGAGTCACTTCGACCACCCGCCGATGGTCGGATGGGTGATCCAGCTGTTCACGCTGAACCTGGCCCTCGATTCCGAGGTCTTCATCCGCCTGGCGGCCGTAGTCAGTGCGGCAATCGCGACGTGGCTGATGTACCTGGTGGGCCGCCGGCTCGGCGGCGAGAGGGCGGGTCTGTTTGCCGCCATTCTGCACACGTCCGCCGTGTACGGATCGGTACTGGCCGGGATCATCATCCTCCCCGACGCTCCCCTGGTGGTGTTCTGGCTCCTGGCCCTGTGGCTGCTGCTGGAGGCCCTTCCGGTCGAGACGATCGGGCCACGTGAGCGCCGGCTGGCCTTGCTTGCCGGCGCCGCCATCGGTCTCGCGATCCTCTCCAAGTACCAGGGTGTATTCATCGGCGCAGGGGCGGTGCTGTACGTGCTGCTGTACGATCGGCGCTGGCTGCGACAGCCGGCCCTGTACGGGTCGATGGCGCTTGCCGCCCTCATCGCCTCGCCGATCCTGGTGTGGAACCTGAAGAACGACTTCATCTCGTTTACCTACCAGGGGGGCAGGGTCGCACCGGGGCTGTCTCTGCGACTCGACTACCTGGGAACCGAGATCGGCGGGCAGATCCTGTATCAGAACCCGCTGACGTGGTTCCTGATCGCCGCCGCCGTGTTTGCCTTGGCCCGCGGGGCGCGGGTGGTGGACCGGACTGATCTTCGGATTCTGCTCTTCAATGCGCTTCCGCTGTGGATCGTGTTCACCGGATTCTCGCTGTTCCGGTCGACGCTGCCGCACTGGACGGGGCCGGCGTACCTGCCCCTGATCGCGCTGGCCGGCGTGTACTGGGCGGGGCGTTTCGACAGTTCGGAGAAACGTGGATTCGCCGCTGTCCCGTGGCGCCTCAACGCGGCGATGATACTCGTGGTGTTCGCGTTGGCTGCCGTGACCGTGGCCAGCCAGTTCATCCCGCAGGGCTACGGGCGGGAGGAGCCGGAGACCCGGCGGGGGCAGCGCGATCCCACCATGGACATCTTCGGGATGGACCAGGTGCGCGATGGGGTCGAGAAGATTCTCGCACGGGACGTAGCCGCGGATCGCATGCCGGCCGAAGCGCCGCTGATGTCATTCCGGTGGTTCCCCGCCGCTCACATCGACTACTACGTGGCCACTCCGCTCGGACGGCGGCTGCTCGCGGCGGGGCCCCTGGATGCGGTGCACAAGTACTGGTGGATCAACCAGCGTCGCGCGGCGCTCGAGCTCGGGGAGGACGCGTACTACGTGGCGGTCAGCAACTGGTATGCCGACCCCGAGGAGAGCTTCGGACGCCTGTTCGAGTCGATTGAGCCGCCGGACACCATTCGAGTCGAACGCGAGGGCGCGCACGTGAAGAACGCCTTCGTGTACCGGCTGCGCGGCTACAACGGGGAGCCCCTCGTGACGGGCGTTCCCTCTGAGTAGGCTTCGCGGTCCGGCCTGTCGGGTTTCGGGCGCCGGGGTTTAGCTTGGCGCCCATGAGCGATCGAAACCCCGGAAACGTGGCCTGGAGCTGGCTACCCCCGCTTGTCTTCGCGGTGGCCTTCCTGTCCCTGTGGGCCACCGGGACGAACGAAGCCTGGTTCTATCGCCTGAACGGGTGGAGCGCTGCGACCAGTCCGCAGCTGTGGGCCGGGATCACGATATTCGGCGACGCCCTTATCCTCCTCGCCCTGGCTCTCCCGATCCTCTGGTACCGGCCGCAGTGGGCGTGGGCGCTGCTCGTGGCGGCGATCGTGACCACCGCCGTTACCCACTCCTTCAAGCCGTGGCTCAATCTCCCTAGGCCAGCTGCCGTGCTCGGAGCTGACGCGATCACGATCATCGGACCCGAACTCAGGGCCAAGGCGATGCCGTCAGGACATGCGGCCGCGGCCCTGACCCTGGCCGGCGCGCTGGTACCCGCCATGAAGGGGTGGGGACCGAGGGTAGCCGTGCTCCTGTTCATGATCCTGGTCGCCCTGTCCCGGGTCGTGGTCGGGGCGCACTGGCCGATGGATGTGATGGCCGGAGCCCTGATCGGCTGGCTCTCCGGCATGATCTCGCTCCGCCTGATGGGCGATCGGACATGGATGACGAACCGGGCCGCCGTGGGAATCCTCGCGCTGGCCTTCACCGGCTGCGCCGTGGCGCTCTTCTTCTTCCGCACCGGCTATCCGGGCACGTTTGGCGTCCAGGTCGTGGTCGGGATCGCCTGCCTCGGGTTTGCCGCGCTGATCCTCCGCCAGATTCGGGAGCCGTTGACGGACGCTTGATCCAGCCGGGCATCCTGTCGGTCATGATGCTCAACGGAATCATACTGGACCGTGGATCCCGCATTTCGCTTCGCCGCCAGCTCGTCGGCCACCTCGAGTCACGCATCCTCGGTGGGCAGATAGGTCCCGGCCGAAGGCTTCCCAGCGTTCGACGCGCC
>JBDHBK010000405.1:0-2782 GCA_039592635.1 Gemmatimonadota bacterium | reverse complement strand
TAATCTCTCACACCAACGTGACGATCTCTATTCTCTGGGGGGACTCCTAACATAAGACGACCGGTCAACGATGACGAGCGATCAAGAGGCCCCGAAAACACCCTCGGGCCCGTCAAGACGGAGCAGGAATCTTCGGCGCCGGACTCAGTCGTTTCCGTCGCTCACGATCTCGGCCAAGAAATCTTCATCCCACAGGGGTAGCGGCTCGGCGTCGGACCGCGGAATGGAGGCTGCGACTTCATTGTACGTGGTGAGTAGGACGCGTGGGTCGCATACTGCGCGCACGACAACTTCCCGACCGCGAACCCGCTCGACCAGCGCTGCCATCTTCCAGCCGACCGTGTAAAAGCCACCCGCCGGGACTTCTTCCGTGTTGATGAACGAGAAGAGCTTCGCGCGCTGCTCGTCGGTCGTGCCGTGGCCCGCCAGCACCTCTTGGAAGAACCCCTGGATCCGCATCAGGTCGGCCGCGAACTCTCCTATGTCGCGTTCCCAGATCGACCACAACTCGGGCGGACTGGTAGCATGCGGATGAACGTCCGGTCCACCCGCCGCCGCGAGCACCGCCATCCCCTCACCAAAGGCACTGAGCCAGCTGACGACCCGCTGAGCGCCCGGGGCTAGGGAGTCCAGGCCGTCGGGGTCCGGGCAGGTTGCACTCCCGACGTGGTGCAACTCGTGAGCCAGGGTATTCTCGAGATGCATCGGTGTACGTTCCGGATCGACGTACATGAATATGGCCGGATCGGAACCGAGCTCGAAGACGAAGCTGTTCGGCGTTCGCTTGATCACCGGATAGACGGTCGCTCGGACCTCCGTGCCTCGAGGCAGGTACGCCCCTGCCTGCTCGCCGGTAGCACCGAAATCGATCGATCTCCACTTGACGAGTGCCTCGCGAAGCTCCGGAAGCCGATGCAGGGGCTCTTCGGAGGTGAGGTATTCGCGGAAGCTCTCGTCGAATCCCGTGGCTCCAAACGATTCTTGCCTCCGCTTGAGCCGGACGTAGCCCTCGCTGCTCTGGAGGCGGCGCCAATCCTCTTCGGTCGGCTCAATACCGCGACTACGCTGCTCGAGAATCGCGATGACGGCGTCGGCCTCGTCGAGAACGACTCGGACTTCGACCGTGGTGTTCACTTCCTGGGCTTGCGCAGGAGTCCAGAGAGACCCTCCGGTCACCGCTGCCAGGGCAACCGCCAGAATGGCTCGTGCTGTCATGTCGCTCCCCGGGTCCAGTTGGTTTAAGGACGTCGTCGGCGTTCGCGAGGTATGACACGAATTGGAGCCCGCCGGTTGCGCGGCCGTCCCCTGCCGACTCTTCCGCGAGTTTGTTTTCCGCGCGAGAAAGGTACAAGGACGCGTCTCGAAATCCCCCGTGCAGATCCTGTCGCTTGACAAGGGTCCGGATAATCATACATACTGGTCGGTATGAAGAAGACGATCGCTGCACCGCCCGGATCACGCCGCGACGCAGAGGCTACCCGAGAAGCCCTGCTGGAAGCCGCCTTCAACGAGATGTACAGGAACGGTTTTCGGGCCGCGAGCCTGGACGCGATCCTCACCGAGACCGGCCTGACGAAGGGAGCGTTGTACCATCACTTCGGCAGCAAGCAGGGACTCGGCTACGCGGTCGTCGAGGAGCGTGTCAAGCCGCTGGTCCGGGAGCGCTACCTGGACACGTTCCGCGCTGTCGAGGACCCGATCGAGGGTCTCCAGCGGATGGGGGCCCGCATGCAGCAGGAGCTCGAGAAGGAGGGCATCCTGCTGATGGGATGCCCCGTCAACAATCTCGTGACCGAGATGTCGGGAGTGGACGAGGGTTTCCGCAGCCGACTGGCGGAGATCCTCGACGAGTGGCAGGCCACGATCGCGGAAGGGCTGCGGCGCGGCCAGGCCTCAGGTCTGGTGCGGTGCGACGTAGACGCCGAGGCCGTCGCCACCTTCTTCGTGGCCAGCTACCAGGGTGCCTGCGGGTATGCCAAGAACGCCCATGACATAGTCCCCTTCGAGGCCTGCCGGAGTGGACTCGATGCGCACGTCGAGTCTCTCCGCCCCACGGGTCAGCTGAAACACGCGTAAACCGAGGATGTCCTCTCACGTGGGAGTATGGCGCATGTAAAAATATACCAACCGGTACGTATGTTATTACCCGGACGAAAGGAACGATCATGTCTACCCAGAAGAACAAGTCGATTCTCGCGGCCGCCGCGGAGGCCTTCAACGAGCCCTCTCGGCGTGCGGAGTGGTTCGCGATCCACGATCCGTCGGTCGTAGCCCACGGCCTCGGGCCCGCCTCCGTCGGCCTCGGTGGCCTGAGGAGCTTTTACGAGGGGCTGTGGGAGGCTTTCCCGGGGCTCCACATCACGGTCGATGACATGGTCGGAGAGGAGGACCGGGTGTCGTGGCGATTGAAGGTGAGCGGAGTCCACGAGGCCGAGTTCAGGGGAGTGCCGGCGACGGGCCGGGAGGTGCGGTTCGGCGCCCAGTACATCTTCAGGTTCCGCGACGGAAAGATCGTGGAGCGGTGGACGAACTTCGACCGGCTCGGGGTCCTGGTGCAGCTCGGCGCCATACCGCCTCCGGTTTGATCAATTGACCGCAAAGGAGGGTTCTCACATGATCGCAGGTAACAACTCGCGGGCGTTGCGCGCGGTGCTGATCGCGGTCGGTTTCGTCTTCATTTTCGGGGTCTGGATTCTCATGCAGGTCTGGCCGTCCGGATGGAAGTGGACGCCGAGCCAGCCTGAATACGAGCAGATGATCATGGGCGTGTACGCCACGCTGG
>JBDHBK010000404.1:0-2783 GCA_039592635.1 Gemmatimonadota bacterium | reverse complement strand
CGCCTCGAGTGGAATACATCTGAGAACTTCCTCATGACGGTTTCCGCCGGGCAGTACCACCAGCTCGTTGTGACTCCGGATACCTCCGGATCGGCATCGGCCGCCCTGCTGGCATCGACGGAGGCCCAGCAACTGGGGGCCGTCTTCACGACCATTTCGCCGGCCGAGGCCTCCCACCTGGTCGTCGGCTTCTCACACTCGGCCTCGCCCGGCGAGCAGTTCGCCCTCCAGGGTTACTGGAAGACATCACGCGGGCTTCCCGTCCTGGGGGGTGCCGACCTGCAGAACGCGGGATTCGACCTGTGGTTGACACAGCCCGCGGGACGGGTCGTGATCTGGGGCAACTACTCGATGGCCTGGGCGTGGACCGAACTCGTCGAGGGGGAGCGCACCGACATCTTCTCCGGCCGACACTACCTGCGAGCCGGCGCCATGGCGGACCTCGGCAGGGGGGTCCGCCTCGAGGGAGACATCGCGTATGGGGCCGGCCTCGAGTTCGGCGAGATTCCGCGCCCTGGTCCGTCCAACCTGTCGATCGTCCCCGGCAAAGCCACGGACAGTGACGCTGTCCGTCCGTCTTTCTCGGCCGTGCCGGGTCCTGGACCGATCACGATTCCGGCCATACTCGTGACGGTCCCGGAGGGCCAGTACATCCGGCTGAACCTGCGGGCCACCGTGCGTCTGGACAGCCACCTGTTCGGGCGCAGGACCGCCTTCTATCCGTACGTGCGCGTGGTCAACGCCCTCGATCGAGCCGATGCGATGTTCTACCAGTTCGACCAGGCTTCGGATACGGTGCCGCGAGCGTTCGGGGCCGTACCGATACTCCCGATCATCGGATTGGAGTGGCGGATGTAGGGTCGTGCAGGGCCGTCCTATTCGAGGTCGCCCTGCAGCAGAAACGAGACATCGCTGTCCGGTTCGACTTCCACCGGATCGGCCTGGCAGGCGAACAGGCGACCGCCACGCCTTCCCAGGACCCGGGCCTCGTTTCCGGTCACTCTCAGCATAGCCCCTTCCCGCAGCCCGAGGACCGGCTGCGTGTTGAAGTGGTGGAACTCGCCGATCCGTGTCTCGCGGGTCTCTCCCATGTGCGTGGATCCGGGATCGGGGTCCAGGTAGTGCGGATTGATGTTGAACGGCACCAGCCCGAGGGCCCGGAAACTGCCCGGTTCGACCACGGGCATGTCATTCGTCGTCCCGATCGTGAGTCCCGCCAGGTTCGATCCGGCGCTGGATCCCATGTACGGCATTCCCGCCAGGGCCCGCTCTCTCAGAGGCTCCACCAGTTCGGCGTCGTACAGGGCCCGTAACAGCACGAAGGTGTTTCCGCCTCCGACGAACACGCCATCCGCTTCTTTCACCGCTGCCAGTGGATCGGCGCACTCGTGCAGGCCCAGGAGGCCGAGGCCCATTTCACCAAAACGAGTCCGAACGAGTTCGGTATACCCGTCGTGCGTGATTCCGCCCGGTCGGGCGAAGGGTACGAACAGGACCGTGGCGCCGTCGGGAAAGAACGACCGGATGTCGTCCTCCGCGTACTCAAGGAAACGGCTGCCGTGCACGGTGGAGGTGCTGAGCAACAGGACATTGCGCACGTTTCGTCTCCATCCGGTTCGAGTGTTACCTGGTGGTACTGAGTCCAACTGTCGGTGCCCGAAACGTATCGACCGCCGAATGTGCTTGCGAGGCGCGCGGCTCTCCATTCTGTTACGCCCCATGCAGGAGATGGCGGTTTCCCCGCACGACACGACCGAACTGGCCGCGTCATTTCTCCAGGCCGCGATCACGTTCGGGCTCGTGATGGTCTGCGGGTACCTGTACGCCCGCTACCGGAAGCCGTACTTCGCGATCTGGGCACTGGCGTGGTGGCTCTACTCTCTTCGCCTGGTCGTGATCATCGCGTTCCTGGTGACGGAGGTGTGGAGCCTTCTCTACTGGCACCAGGTACTTACGGGCTGGACGGCGCTCGCGTTTCTCTGGTCCGCCCTGGTGTTTTCGCAGCGTCTCGAATGGCGTCGAATCTACTGGGTCCTGGTGCTCTTCCCTCCGCTGTGGTCGTACATCGCGATCTACCGGCTCGAGAACTTCTTCCTGGCCGCGGGTCCGGCCGTCGTGTTCCTCAGCCTGGCCACGTTGTGGACGGGCGTGATTCTATGGAGGCACCACAGGCAGATCGGCTCCCTGCCGGCTGCCCTGATGGCCTGGGCGTTCTTCCTGTGGAGCCTGCACCACCTGGACTATCCGTTCCTGCGCGCGCGCGGAGCGTGGAATCCTTGGGGCTACTACCTGGACATCGTGTTTGAGCTGGCGATCGGCGCGGCGATTCTCCTGCTCGTGGTCGAGGACCAGTACCGCGGCCTGTCGGTTCTCTCGTCCCTCTCAGCGGATCTGCAGAGCGGCAGAGACGAAGACGAGGTCATGAGTGCGCTTCTCGCCCGCCCGCTGACACTGCCGGGCGTGCGAGGAAGCGCCATGTACCTTCTCTCGGCCGGCACGGTGGTGCGGGGGGTGGGTGTGTGCTCGGCCTGGGAGAAGTCGAGCCCCACCGGGGCGGCTCGCGAGGCCGTCGGGCGCGTGATCGCGACGGGACAGCCCGAAGTCATGCGCGGATGGTCTGAGGTGCTTGCCGGCGAAACGCATCCCTATGTCGCTGCTCTACCGGTATTCCTCGGAGACGAGGTGAGAGGCGCCCTGCTGGTCGTGGGCAGTGCGCAGGACCCGCTTACGGTCCTCGACAACCGGTTCCTCGTGGCGCTCGGGCACCAGGTGGGGGCGGCCCT
>JBDHBK010000403.1:0-2784 GCA_039592635.1 Gemmatimonadota bacterium | reverse complement strand
GAGCGCTGCCGGTCACCCGGTGTTTCTGATCGATCTTCCGGAGGCTGAGGCGCTCGGGGGTGAGTTCCTCCGGTGGGAAATCGCTACGGCGACCACCGGCGCCGTCCTCGGTGTGAACCCGTTCGACGAGCCCGACGTGTCCGCAGCCAAGCAGGCCACCGCGAATCTCCTCGAGCAATGCGCGTCTGACGGTGCGTTCCCTGCCGCGACCGCGCGGGCGAGCGATGGAGGGATCGACCTCTTCCAGGCGGAGGACGGCTCCGCTGCCGGGGACGTCTCAGTCGGCCGGCTTATCTCGGAGTGGCTCACTCGGGGGCAGGAGGGGGGATACGTGGCCGTGCTGGGCTATTTCGCTCCGAGTCCCGAGCGTGAAGCGGCGGTGGATCGGCTGCTGGAGCGGCTGCGCACCCGAACCGGTCTGGCGACCACCTTCGGGTACGGCCCCCGCTACCTGCATTCCACCGGGCAGTTGCACAAGGGAGGGCCGGAAGGGGGAGTATTCCTGGTGATTACGGCCGACCCGGTCGAAGACCTGGATCTTCCCGACAGCGACTTCAGTCTTGGCACCCTGCTGCGGGCGCAGGCTCTTGGAGACGTGCGGACCCTGCGCGAGCGTGGACGTGAGGCCCTGCACGCGAACGTGGGCTGGGATGTCGAATCAGGGCTCGAAACGCTCGCGCAGGCGGTCGAGGCGGAGCCGTAGGCGACCGCAACCGGCCGGGTCGGGTCGCCGGGCCGGATCAGTCGGTGGGTGGATCCGGGCTCCCACGCCTCACCTCGACGGCCCATGACGCGAGGAACGTGAGGAGGGCTACGGCGACGAGGATGACCGCGAGCCGGGTCCAGTCATCGCCGGCTGCGCGGCGTTCACCCACCAGGCGCACGACCGTGCGGATCCATTCGAACCCTCCGAGCAACAAAGCCAGGCGCAGAGTCCAGCCTGCCCAGGGTTGGCGCACGAACAGCAGCAGCGGAGCGAGGAGGACCAGACCCGCGAACAAGATGCTTCCCGCTCGGCTCATGTGAGCCGCCAGGACGACAAAGGCGACGACGATCAATACGATGCGCAGAATTCTCATGCCCCCTATTATCTGCCTTCCTCGCCCCGGCGGCAACGACGGGCGGCGTGCCCGCCGCCTTGTCCTCGCCACTCCCCTGCTCTGCTTCGCCCTCGCGGCCTGCGGCAGCGAGCCGGGCGGGGTCGTGGAGTCGTGGGACGACGCATCGGACCGGCCCTGGGTCGGCCCCAACCTGTGGGCGAACCGTCTTCAGGACTGGCAAGTCCGGGACGGGCGTCTCGAAGCCCGCGCCGCCCTGCCGATGCGCACCGTTCACCTGCTCAGCGCGCGTGTCGGGCCGCCTTCCGGAGTCCTGCGCGTCGAGGTGCGCCTGGGCACGCTCGACGGACCGGACCCGGACGCGCCCCCCGCAGAAGCACGAGCGGGTTTCCTGATCGGAGCCGGCGCAGGGCTGGACTATCGCTCCGCAGCCCTGATTCACCACAGCTGGGGCCAGGGAGGCGGGCTGTTTGCCGGCGTGGACGGCTCCGGACGGCTCTTTGTGCGGGACTTCGAGACGGAGAGCCATTGGCTGGCTCGGGGAAGTGCGGAAACAGGAGTCGTGGATCCGAGGGGCGAGGTCACCCTGTCCGTCGTCACGGTTCCGGCGGTCGAGCCGGACCTGGTGCACTTGACCCTGACCGCCTCGGATCGATCCGGGGGATCCGCGCAGCTCCAGGTCGCAGGGGTGCGGGCGGACCGGCTGACCGGCAACCTCGCCCTGGTGTCGGACGTGGAGGAGCCCTCGGTAAACGGCTTCTGGTTCGACGACTTCGCGGTAGAAGGAGAGCGCCTGGAGCGGCATCCCGATCGCTCCCTCGGGCCCGTCGTCGGAATCCAGCACACGCTGAGCCGGGGAACGCTGAAGCTCACGGCTCAACTCGTGCCCCTCGGTTCGACTGATGCCCGTGAGGCATTCCTCGAAGCGTGGGGCGGCGACACGTGGAGTTCTGTGGCGACAGCCCCCATCGTCGAGCCCGGCTTCACGGCGACTTTTCGGGTCGAGACCTGGGCGGACTCCGTGGATACGCGAGTGCGCGTGCGCGTCGGGCTACCGGGTACGTCCGCATACGAGGGCCTGGTACCGCGAGACCCGACCGACGAACGGCAGATCGTGGTGGCTGCATTCACCGGCAACCACAACGTAGCGAAGCCCGTTCCCGGGCGGTGGAGCGGCGTGGACGGCGGGTGGTTTCCGTGGAGCTGGGGGGTATGGTTTCCGCACTCGGATATCGTGCAGAACGTGGCCCGCCAGGACCCCGACTTCCTGTTCTTCAGCGGGGACCAGGTGTACGAGGGAGCGAGTCCCACGGCTCCCGATCTGCAGCACCCGTACCTCGACTACCTGTACCGGTGGTATCTGTGGCACTGGGCCTTCGGCGACCTGACCCGTCGTCTCCCCTCGGTGTCGATCCCGGACGACCACGACGTGTATCACGGAAACGTGTGGGGCGCCGGCGGCATCGCCACCCCCCCCGGGCTCAGTGGTTCAGCAGCCCAGGATGCGGGGGGCTACAAGATGCCGGCCGAGTTCGTTCGTATGGTCGAGCGCACGCAAACCTCCCACCTGCCCGACCCGTCCGACCCGGCACCCGTGGCCCAGGGCATAGGCGTCTACTACACGGACATCCTGTACGGCGGCGTGAGCTTCGCGGTGCTCGAGGACCGGAAGTTCAAGTCGGCTCCGGCCCCCCTCCTTCCAGGGGCCGACATCGTCAATGGGTGG
>JBDHBK010000402.1:0-7583 GCA_039592635.1 Gemmatimonadota bacterium | reverse complement strand
CCGGGCTCGGCGCGTGGCCGGTCACTGCCAGCGTCCCGGTCGGGATGGCGAGGCGGTACACGTCCGGCGTCCCGGAGTCGGTCGGGTCCGCCCCCTTCCACGGGGCCCACGCGAACAACAGGGCGCCGATCGCGACGACGAACATTGCGATCGCCAGGACCTTCCACGTTCGATCGCCGGTGGACCGGGCCGCCGGGGCCGCGGGAAACGAGACACCCGAGATCATCGGATCGGAGGACTGCCTCAACGCCGCGCTGAACTGCTCGGCCGTCTTGAACCGGTCGGCCGGAAGGCGGGCCAGCGCCTTGTGCACGGCCGCGTCCATGGCCGGGGTGACCGTCTCGCGGCCCTCGCGCAGGCTGGGCACGGGCTGTGTGAGCACCTTGGCGATGATGGCCTGCGCGTTGGGGCCTGAGTGCGGCGGCTCTCCAACCACCATCTCGTAGGTGACACACCCGAGGGCGTACACGTCGCTCCGTCCGTCCACGTCCAGCGACCCGCTGGCCTGCTCCGGGCTCATGTAGTGCGGTGTCCCCAGCGACAGGCCGGTCTCCGTGAGCTTCGTTCCCCCGGCCTCCGAGACGGCCCGCGCGATCCCGAAATCCGCGATCAGGGCATGACCGCCCGACAGCATGATGTTGGCCGGCTTGATGTCGCGGTGCACCACGTCGCGAGCGTGGGCGTAGGACAGCGCGTCCGCGACCTCGCTCGCGATGCTGACCGCGTCCTCGATCGAGAGCTGGGTCTCGCGGTCCAGGCGATCGCGCAGGCTCTCCCCGTCCACGTACGGCATGACGTAGTACAGCAGGCCGTCGGCCTCCCCCGAATCGTGCAGAGGGAGGATGTGAGGATGCGTGAGACCGGCGGCGATCTCGATTTCCTTGAGGAAACGCTCCGGACCGAGGACGGCCGCGAGCTCCGGGTGTAGGACCTTGATGGCCACCTGGCGGCCGTGCTTCAGGTCGTCGGCCAGGAAGACCGTGGCCATGCCTCCGCGGCCCAATTCGCGCTGGACCGCGTACCGGCCGGAGAACGCCGCGTTCAGTCGATCGATCATGTCGAGCCCCGTTGCGCCGGCCGTCGGCTGGCAGGAACGGACTACACGTGCAGGCGTGGGAATGCGATTACGGTAGGTGCGATCGTGTTATGGAACAAGTGCAGGCCTGGCCTCCCCGCGCGCTGGTCCCCCTCGCTTCTTCGTCATGCGCACGACACTTTCACGGCACACTCAACCGGAGAAACCACGTGCCCCGCACCGTCCTCGCCGCCCTCGTATCCCTGGCCCATGTGACAGTCCTCGCTGTCCCCTCACAGGCACCGGCGCAGGACGGCGCGGAACTGGCTGCCCTGTGCATCGAGGCGTACGGCGGCGAGGAAGCGATTGCCGCGGCGAGTGCCTTCATGCAGATCGGTGAGATCGTCTCGACGGGCCGCGACCGTGGTGCCGGCCGGCTTCTCCGCGCGTTCCACAGGCCGGACAAGCTGCGCGTGGGATGGCGCGGCGGGCGGCCGGTGGGCGGAGCGATGCACCTGGCGATGGTGCTGCAGGCCATCCGCCTGGACTATCCGGGTTTCATTCTCGCCGCCCCCGAGCAGCTCGCCGAGGCCGATCCGGTAGAGCGAGACGGCCAGTCATTCCGCGTCCTCGTAATGGACGTGGGGGCGGGTCTGACCGTGGCCGCGGAAATCGACGCCGAGACGGGCCGCATCCACCGCACCATCGCGCACATCCCGTACGAGCGGGTGCCGCAGGGACTCGAGTTCGTGAACGAGTATTCCGATTTCCGCGAGGTGAACGGGGTGCTGTTCGCCTTTCGCGAGACGACCTATGCGCAGGGCCGGCACACCGCCGACATCACGCTGGAAGAAGTGAACACCTTCGACGTCCTTCCGGCCGAGCACTTCGACCCGGACCCGTCCAACTCCGAGCTGTGAGGCCTGGCATGCCCGAGAAGACCTGCGATCACCTGTATCAGGCCGTCGAAGGGGTCACGCCCTCCGACGAAGGCTGCACCGAGTGCCTGGATTCGGGGGGAGAGTGGGTGCACCTCAGGATGTGCATGGTGTGTGGACACGTGGGGTGCTGTGACTCTTCAGATGGGAAGCACGCCACCCGGCACTTCGTCCAGACGGGCCACAACGTGATGCAGTCGTTCGAGCCCGGTGAGACCTGGGGATGGTGCTACGAGCACGAGCGCTACCTGGGCCCGTTCGAGCCGATTCGGTAGGGCTGCAGTGCCGCCGGATGTCTCCCGCGCGACGCGCTCTGCCAGAAACACCTTGAGCAGACTCTGGTACGGGACATCACGTTCGTTGGCGAGCGTCTTGAGTTCCTCGAGCAATGCCTTGGGCAGTCTGAGTGATATGGTCTGTGTCGAAGGCTTAAGAGCGGGAAACGACCCCGACACCGATTTCTCCCAGTCGAAGTAGTCGACGACGTCGTGGTCTGCCCAGAAGTCTCGCTCTTCGTCCTCCGTGCGGAACTCCGGCACAGGCTCTTTCACCGCCGGCTTCTTCCTACGCTTGCTCATACATCCTCCTTTGCCGGCGGCTCATCGCGCGTGCGGAGATCGCTCGCACGCGAGCGTCCCGGATCGTGAATACGATGGTCAGGCGCCGTCCACCGGCCGCTTGCCCGAGCGCCGCGTACCGTTTCTCAGTGCGGGAGTGACCCCAGTCCCTGGCGATCAGCAGAGGACGTTGAAAGAAGACCTGCTCGCACTCTGCCGCCGAGACCTGGTGACGCTCCCAGTTCTTCTCGCGGTTGCCGGAATCCCACTCGAAGCCGGTGCACGTCGCGAGCTCCGCGGGCCATTCGGGTTCCCTTTCGGGCCTTGCCGCGTGACGGGTAGTTTCTGGCATGATCCGAAACCGCCACCTGCCCATTGTCCTGTGTCTGCTGCTCGGTTGCATCGGCCCGGCCCTCGGCCAGGAGGCGCCCGAGACGGAGCCTGCTGCCGAGGCCGAGTCCGCCGAGCAGGAGAAGCCCAAAGACCCGTTCCACGCCTCGCCGTACCTGCCGCTGAACCGCTGGGAGTACCCGATCCTCGATTACTGGGTATCGGCCGGCCTCATCAACACGCTGTCACCGATCGTGAAGCCGTGGCGGCGCATGGACATCGCCCGAGCGCTGGTGGACCTTGACGAAACGAAACTCGGAGGCGGCGAGAAGGGCTGGCTGGCACGCCTGCGCGCGTCGTTCGCTCCGGAACTCCAGCAGCTCGCGGGCCCGCCGGGACAGGCGGTGAACGTGGGCCTCGAGCTGGCAGCCGGGGCCGAGCTGGCGAGTCAGACGCACCGCGATCTCCTCAGGCCCGAGCTGGAGGGGGAGTTCTCCGACTCGGAGCTGCTGGAGGACTTCCGACTCGGCCTGGACGGTGCGGCCGGGCCGGTCGCCGGAGCCTTCCGGGTGCGTCGCCACGGGATCTACTTCAACGACGCGCAGTACCCGGATGGCCGGGTGGTGCCACCGCGGGAAACCGGGTTCGGGGGCGAGGTGGGGCTCCGGGTGGAGGAAGCGTACCTCGAGTTCCAGAGCCGCTACGCCCGCGTGGGCTTCGGGAGCATGTACCGGAACTGGGGCCTCCCGAACCTGGACGGCTTCCTCCGGTCCGACTACGCCTACAGCCAGGAAGAGGTCTCCTACCGGGTGGGCACGGACCGGATCTACCTGATCGGGATGTTCGCCAGCTACGGCGACTACGGGACCGATACCACCCACTACGTGGCCATCCACCGCCTGGAGGTCCGCCCGACCGACGACCTGCTGTTTTCCGTCTCAGAGTCGAGCGTGCACGGCGGCCCGGGCCAGTCCATGGACTGGAAGCTGATCAACCCGGTGGGGATCTGGCAGATCGCTCGCCCCGACGGCGACCCTCCGTACAACAAGCTGGGCCAACTGGACGCGTGGTGGCGCACCGGCCTCGGATTCAACGTGTACGGCAGCCTGCTTGCCGACGCGACGAACGACAGCGGATCCTGCTGCCAGATGGGCGGCAGCCTGGGAGTCGAGGTCCCGCGCCTCGCCCCGGGACTCCTGGTACGGGCCAACTTCAGCGCCCTCCAGAGCCTGGCGTACACACCGAACAGCGAGGGAGAGAACCGCGACTGGGAACGCTACACCGTCGAGCAGATCGGGATCGGGTGGGACAAGGCCGACCTGTACCTGTTCTCACTCGAGGCCGAGTGGTTTCCAGCTGCCTCCCTGTGGCTGCGTCCCAAGCTCGATTTGCAGTTCCGCGGGGCCTTCGATATCCGTGACGACCGGCCGCCGGCCGAGACTCTTCCCGACTGGCCACGGATTCTGGTGGGTGACGCCGAGACTACGGTGCGGCCCGCGATCGAGGGGCGCTGGCGCAAGGACTGGCGCTGGCCGCTAGAGGTGGAGTGGGACGTGGGGGTGAACTTCATCTCCGACTACGCCAATCAACCCGGGGTCAATCGGACGGAGTTCGTGGGCAACGTCGCCGTCCGGCTTCGCACCCCGCGCTGGGTCTTCGGCCTGCAGTAAGGTCCTTGTCGGGGTCAGTTGAGAGGGCGTTGAGCGCCCGACGTATCTTCATTCCAGCGATTGGATCGCCGCACGGCGTGCCATTGGATCACAAGATCTTAAGAAATCGGTTGAAGATGAGTTGAACGTTTCAGCTGAAACGTTTTCTGGGACTTTCTAGCCCAGAAGCAGGCTGGCGCCGCCGATCGCGATGATCACCAGGCCCACGAACACCTTGAGGCCTATGGCCACCGCCCGTCCGAGCAGGGCCCCCATGCTGGCCCGGGCGGCACCGGCGGTGTGACATCAAGGCCCCGGCCAGGCCTCCCACCACGGCGCCCCAGAAGGTACGGTTGGTCCCGCCGTAACGGGCCGTCATCCGGCCGACCGCCACGAATTCCAGGAACTCGGCTAAGCCGGCCAGCACGACCAGGAGGAAGAAGATCCACCCCGACACCATGCCATTGACTACGCCGAGGAACAGGATGGCGATCATGATCCAAACCCCCGGGAGTCCCAGGGGGATGAGGAACAGCGAAACGATCATCGCGGCGAGGCCGATCCACGCCAGGGCCGAAGTTTCCATGCTCGGTTCTACGGGACCCGGGCCATTCGGGATTCAAGGGGCGGCTTCCTCTCCAGCTCCACCTTGGCGATCGTGGAACGGAACAATATCCGGGCATCGCCTGTCCGCCATCGGCTCTGATTCGCGCAATCAGAAGTGACACGTCGCCCACGCAGATGAAGGAGTTGGCATGATCCGCTGGAACCGGACGACTGTAGTGACCGCCCTGGGAGCCCTCGCGGTGGCCGGCTGTGCGCAGGACGCACAGGAGAACACGGCTGCCGCGGATCACGGCCATGAGGATGAAGCTGCCGCAAGCGCGGAGGTCGTTCTTCGCGAGGGCCTGGGCACGCACAGCCTCACGATTACCACCTCTTCTGACTCGGCACAGGCCTACTTCAACCAGGGTTTGCGCCTGAGCTACGCATTCAACCACCCGGCGGCGATCGCTTCTTTCCAGAAGGCGGCAACTTTCGACCCGCAGTGCGCGATGTGCTACTGGGGCGTTGCGTGGGCCAACGGTCCGAACATCAACGCCGCTCTCACACCGGAGGGAGGTGATGCTGCGCACCACGCGATCCACCGTGCACTGGAGCTGAGGGACGGGATCACGGATTGGGAACGGGCCTACGTCGAAGCCATGGCCGTGCGCTACGCCGAAGACCCGATGACGGAGAGGGCCCGCCAGGATTCAGCCTACGCACGGGCCGCAGCCGCGTTGGCCGACTCCTATCCGAACGACTCCGACGCGCAGGTTCTCGCGGCCGAAGCCCTGATGGACCTGAGCCCCTGGGATTACTGGAACGAGGATGGATCTCCACGCCCCGACACGGAAGCGATCCTGGGGCGGCTTCTACCCATCACCCAGGACGATCTCGACCATGCCGGCGCCTGCCACTTCTATATCCATGCGGTAGAGAAGCTCTATCCGGAAAGAGCCATCCCGTGTGCAGAGCGCCTTGCCGGCCTGATGCCGGGGGCCGGGCACATCGTGCACATGCCGTCGCACATCTATATCCGGGTCGGGCGCTACGCGGACGCAATCGAGTCGAACGAGGGCGCCGTGCACGCGCACGGCGCGCACGCCGAGCCGTCGCCCGATCAGGGTCCCGAGGAGTTCGACCAGGGCTACGGTTCGCACAACTACCACTTCCTGTCGTTTGCCGCGCAGATGGCGGGCAACCGGGCGCTGGCGCTGGAGACGGCCCGGGAACTGGAGGCCCGCGTCGACCCGGAGATGATGCGGGCGCCCGGCCTGGGGGCCCTGCAACACTACCTGGTCACCCCTCTCCGGGTGATGGTGCGCTTCGGGATGTGGGACGAGATCCTGGCGGAGCCGGCCCCGCCCGAGGACCTGGCCTATCCGACCGGAACCTGGCTGTACGCTCGCGGGATGGCTTTCGCCCGCACGGGCCTGCCCGACGAGGCCGGGGCCGAACTCGAGGCACTTCGGGCCATGCTCAAGGGAGACTCGCTCGACGGCGTGACCATATGGGAACTGAACTCGGCCAACCCCCTTCTCCCGATCGGGGAACGAGTGCTCACCGGCGAGGTCGAGGCAGCCCGGGGGAATACGGGTGCTGCCATCGCGGCCCTGAGCGAGGGCGTCGGGATGGAGACGGCTCTCACCTATGACGAGCCTCCACCGTGGCACCTGCCGGTACGCCATGTGCTGGGAGCCGTGCTTCTCGACGCCGGGCAGGACGGCGAGGCAGAAACGGTCTACCTGGCCTCGCTCGAGCAATTCGCGGACAACGGGTACTCCCTTCGCGGACTTGAGCTGGCGCTGGATGCGCAGGGAGACGGTGCCGGCGCCGCTGCTGCGCGGGAGAGGTTTGCGGTCGCATGGCGAGTCGCCGACGTGGAGCTGCCGGGTTCGAGGTTCTGAGCCCGGCGGACAGTTCTTTCTGTACGACCTGCCACCTGAAGTAGCCGCCTTCGTTCACGTAACGGGATCTTAGCACGGGACTTGCACGTTTCCCCACCTGGCGGGCCCTCTTCAACAGGGACAAATTCCGGCGAGACGGTGTAGCACGCCTGATTCACGCGACTTCGGCCCTCCTGGGCGCCCGAGGTCGCTGGGGTGATCTTGCGTTCACCCGGGCGAAACAGTGACCGTTTTGCGGCAAACGATCCTCGGACGGGCGGATGAACATGCGGTTCGACATGCGGGTCAGGTCTGGCAGCCGGTGGCTCGGACGCGGCGCACTCGT
The DNA here is from genome assembly GCA_039592635.1 of Gemmatimonadota bacterium. GTDB lineage: Bacteria > Gemmatimonadota > Gemmatimonadetes > Palauibacterales > Palauibacteraceae > Benthicola. The sequence continues at coordinate 316 of JBDHBK010000402.1, read as the reverse complement.
CGCGGCGGGGTTGTTCGCAGCCCACGCCGCTCCCACGGGTGACTCGCCGGCAGGTCCGGCGAGCGCGTGGGCCCAGCAGGCCTCCGTGTCCGGACGCCTCACGAGCATCTGGGAGGACCCGATACCGCAGCGGGGCACTCCCCGCCTGCGCCACTTTCTTTCCCGGAGCGACGGCGAGATGGTGGCTCTGCGCGTAACCGACAGCCAGCTGCGTGTCGTGGGCGGAGCCGAGGGTGCGAACGGCCAGTACGTTGAGGTTGACGGAAGCTGGCGCGCGCCGCAAAGGACACCGGGCGGTTCGGCGAACCGGGAGCTC
>JBDHBK010000401.1:0-2790 GCA_039592635.1 Gemmatimonadota bacterium | reverse complement strand
GCGCTCATAGATCCGAGCATGCACATCTGGCACTACGAGGTGCCGGTGTACCTGTTCCTGGGCGGCCTGGTGGCCGGGTTGATGGTGATCGCCGGCCTGTGGATGCTGCGCGATCCCTACGGCCCCCGGTCCCGGGCCCTGCAGTTCCTGCCGTGGGCGGCCCCCGTGCTGATCAGCGTGGGAATGCTGTTCCTGTGGCTCGACCTGGAGAACCCGTTCAACGCCTTCCGGTTCTACTTCACTTTCGAGCTGACCTCGCCCATGTCGTGGGGGTCGTGGATCCTGCTCGGCGTGTACCCGGCTTCGATCCTGCTGGCCTGGGCTTCGACCCCAGCGGACACGCGGGACTCGTGGCTGGGCCGACTGGCTCGCATTCCCGGCCTCGGCAGGCTGGATGCGTGGGTGAGCGGACACGTTCCGGCACTGGCCGGTCTCAACGTCACGCTCGGCGCCGCGCTCGGCGTGTACACGGGCGTCCTGCTCGGGACGATGGCGGCCCGACCCCTATGGAACTCGGCCATTCTCGGCCCGCTGTTCCTCGTTTCCGGCCTCAGCACCGGGGCGGCGTTCATGATGCTGTATCGCCTCGAGCGACGGGAGAAGGAACTGCTCAGCCGCGTGGACATGGGTCTGATCTCGGTCGAGCTGCTGCTCCTGGCCCTGTGGATGATCGGGCTCGCGGCGGGCGGCGCGGCCTCGCGGGCCGGCCTGCACACGATCATGGGCGGTCCATACACGGCAGCGTTCTGGACCCTGGTCGTGGCTCTCGGGCTGTTCACGCCGCTGATCGGGGAGTGGATCGAGCACAAACACTCCGCGGTTCCGGCCCGGCTCACGGCGGCGCTGGTTCTCATCGGCGGACTCGCACTTCGGTGGATCATCGTGTACGCGGGACAGCACTCCGGCTGGGTCAGCGGCCTGGCCTCGCGATAGAGGAGACCTGGGGATGGAAGCACGGAGATACTGGAACCCGTACGTGGCGGGGGTCCTGCTAGGACTTACGCTGCTCGCGACGTTCCTGGTAGTCGGAAACGGGCTGGGCGCCAGCGCGCTGCCCAAGCGGACGCTGGCCCTCGCAGCGCACGAAGTCGCTCCGGCCTGGACGGAAGCCAATCCCGCGATCGGCGGCTACGTGGCGGACGGGGCGAACCCGCTTCGCAACTGGCTTCTGATCGAGGTCATAGGCGTCGTGATCGGAGGTTTCCTGGGAGCCATGAGCGCCGGCCGTTTCCAGGTGAAAGTGGAGAAGGGGCCGAACATTTCGACCCGCGGCCGCCTGCGCTACGCGCTCGGGGGCGGGATCGTGATGGGCTTCGCGGCCGCCCTGGCCCGTGGCTGCACCTCGGGGCAGGCCCTGAGCGGCGGGGCCATGCTCGCGACCGGTAGCTGGGCCTTCATGATGATGGTGTTCGCCGGCGGGTACGCGTTCGCATACCTGGTGAGGAGGCAGTGGATATGAGCACCGCGATCTTCCCCCTCACCTTCGCGTCGGAGGAGTTGTATCTCCTCACGGCGATCGTCCTGGGCTTCCTGTTCGGATTCTCGCTCGAGCGGGCCGGCTTCGGAAACGCCCGCAAGCTGGCGGCGCAGTTCTACCTGTACGACATGACCGTGTTCAAGGTCATGTTCACGGCGATCCTGGTGGCGATGGTCGGCCTATATTCGTTGAACGGACTGGGCCTGGTGGACATGTCGATGATGTGGATCAACCCCACCTTCATGTGGGCGCAGGTGATTGGCGGGTTCCTGCTGGGCGTGGGCTTCATCCTGAGCGGCCTGTGTCCCGGGACATCCGTGGTATCGGCCGCCTCCGGCCGAATCGACGCCGTGGTTGCCTTCGTCGGGATCTTCATCGGGACGGCCGTGTTCGCCTTCGCCGTGGACTTCATCCCGGGGATGGAAGCGCTGTACAACGGTGGCTCGATGGGGGTGTCCGTGCTACCTGAGTTGCTGGCCGTTCCAGCGCCGCTGCTCGCGCTGGGCGTGGTGATCATGGCCGGAGCCGCATTCGTCGGTGCCGAGAAGGTCGAGAAGGTCTTCCAACGGAAGTATGGCCTGATCGAGCTCGAGCCGAAGGTCACATGCAGGACGCCGCGGCTCAAGTTCGCCGTGGCCGCATCGCTGGCCCTGGTGATCGTGGTCGCGGCATTTGCGCCGCCGCGCACGGTGGAGCGCCCGGCGCGGCCCATGGATTCGATCGAGCCGCTGGAACTGGCCGAGTTGATCATCTCGGGCGATCCGGACCTCAAGATCCTGGATTTCCGCACGATCGCCGGCGAGGAGGGGGCCGAATCGATCCCCGGGGCATGTGGCTGTGGGACGGACATCGATCTGGCTACGGAGACCGCGAACTCGGTGCCTCCTGGGACGAAGATCGTGATCTACGACGATGTCGGGATCTGGAACGAGATTCCCGGGACCTGGCCGGAGACGGTGGAATACCGCTTCCTGCGTGGGGGGTATGCCGCGTGGGCGAGCGACGTTCGGACGGCCGCCCAGCCCACAGGTCACACGCTCGCCGAACGAGAGCGCATCGAGCGCCAGAACCAGATCTCGGCCTACTTCACCGGCGCGGCCGTGCAGACGACCACCACGTCGGCGCCGCCTCCCGTGATGCCCATGGGCGGAGGCGCGAAGAAGAAGAAAGCCGGAGGCTGCTGACGCTCGGGGAACCCACGGCGTATAATGGTAGTGAGACACACGCGGGCCGGGTGATTCCGGCCCGCTGCACGAGATACGAGGGAGAACTGAACATGGCGCTGTACGACTACTACTGTGAAGCGAACGATC
>JBDHBK010000400.1:0-2795 GCA_039592635.1 Gemmatimonadota bacterium | reverse complement strand
CCCGATCACGGACATGACGCCCGAGGAAATGCGCGACGCCCTGGACCGCCTCCGGACCGGGACGCCTGACTCGAAGGAAGAGGAGTAGCCCATGCCGACCGGAGTAGACTGGATACCGATCGTCGCCATCGTGATGGGATCGCTCACCGTGCTGATTCCGCTCTCGATAGTCACGCTGCGCTTCGCGATCAAGCCGATCGCCGAGGCGGTGGCACAGATGCGATCCGGCGGCCTGGCCCAGGAGGAGCTTGCCGTAATGCGGCAGCGCCTGGCGCTCCTCGAGCAGCAGTTCGGCGGGCTCGAATCCGAGGTGCATCGGATCGGCGAGGCACAGGAGTTTCAGGCGGAACTGCTGAAGCCGGCCGACGACGGCTGAGGGCCCTCTCCTAGCCTTGCCCGGAGGGGCGAGGCCGCGTACAGTAGGGTAATCTGGGCGCAGGCTGCTTCGACCTTTCCCAAGGCAGGAGGCCGCGATGAGGCAAGTGCTACCGTTGCATTCGTTTCCCCCGATGTCCTTCACCGCCCCCACCCCCTCTCTCCGCTCCGTGATTCGCCTTTCGTCCACGCTCCTCGCGATCGTGGCGCTGTTTCTGCTTTCGAGCGGGAGCCTGGTGGCTCAGGGCGTGACCACAGGTGGTGTCGACGGGGTGGTGACGGACGCTGGAGGCCAGCCGCTGGTCGGCGCCACCGTCACGGCGGTGCACGAACCCAGCGGAACCACGTATCAGACCACCACGCGAGCCGGAGGCGTGTTCAACATCGGGGGCATGCGCGTGGGAGGCCCCTACACGGTGACGGCGACCCTTCTCGGTCACCAGCAGCAAGTCAGGTCGGATGTTACCGTCGTGCTCGGGCAGAATGCGCGGCACGTATTCGCTCTCGTTGAAACGGCGATCGCGCTGGAGGCGCTGACGGTGCAGGCCACACAGGACCTCATCCTGAACAGCGACCGAACGGGCGCCGCGACGACCATCCCGAGGGCGGAGGTAAAGGCCCTTCCGTCCGTCCGTCGCAGCACGCGGGATCTCACGCGACTCGATCCGCGCAATGACGGCAACTTCAGCTTCGGCGGCCGGAACTGGCTGTACAACAACATCACGCTGGACGGGTCCTACTTCAACAACTCGTTCGGCCTCGACGACCCGGCGCCGGGCGGCCAAACGGCCACCGAGCCGGTTCCGTACGACGCCGTGGAGCAGCTGGCCGTCCAGGTGGCTCCGTACGACGTCCGCCAGAGCGGTTTCACGTGGGCCAGCATCAACACGGTCACCCGAAGCGGGACCAACGACTGGAAGGTCTCCGGATTCGCGTTCTTCCGCAACGACAACCTCGTCGGGAACAAGGTGAGTGGCGAAGAGGTGATCGCGAACCCCGACCTGAGCGCCGGGCAATACGGCTTCAGCGTAGGCGGGCCGATCATGGAGAACAAGCTGTTCTTTTTCCTCAGTGGCGAGCTGACGCAGAGGGATGATCCCGGATCGAACTTCGTTCCGGCGAGTGGTGGGACTCCTGCCTTCGGTGAGTCGCGCGTCGAGCAGTCCGTTCTCGACCAGATCAGCGACCGGATGGCCACGGTGTACAACTACGCTACCGGCCCTTACTCGGGCTTCGTTAACGAGACGAACAGCAACAAGGTGCTCCTGAAGGTGGACTGGAACGTGAGCTCGAATCACAACATCATGTTCCGTTACAACCGCCTCGATGCGGAGCGCGGCCTTCCGCCGCACCCGTTCGTGCTCAGCATCTTCGATTCGGGGCGCGGCCCGAACAGCTCGAGCCTCCCTTCGCAGAACTCGGGCTACCAGATCAACAACGAGCTCAACTCGTACGCTTTCGAGTGGAATGCGCGCGCCTCCGAAGGCAAGTGGGCCAACCGGTTCTTCGCGAGCTACAACCGGTTCCGCGATTACCGCAACGCGAACAGCGTGCCGTTCCCGACGCTGGAGATCGCCGAGGACGGGGTTACGTACACGACCGTAGGACACGAGCCGTTCTCGATCGAGAACAACCTCGACACGGACGTTTGGCAGTTCACGAACGACTTCACGTACTTCACGGGTCGACACAGCCTGACTCTGGGCGCGAACTTCGAGCGCTTCGGCTTCTTCAACTCGTTCAACCTGTTCCGGTACGGGACCTTCGGTTTTCCGGACGGAGCGGGGAACTTCACGAGCCTGGACGATTTCTTCACTCGGACAAACCCGCTCGATCCCAATTTCTATGACGCGGAGTCCTTTATCGTAACGGGTGACTACAAGGGCGAGACGTTCAGCCTCGGCCAGCTCGGCGTATACCTGCAGGACCATTTCACCATCAGCCCCACGTTCACCCTGTCGCTCGGCCTGCGGGTGGACTTCCCCATGTACTTCACTGATCCAGTGGACAACCCGTTCTCGAGGAGCCTAACGGCGATCAACGGCGACGGTCAGACCGTCGAGGTCGACCAGAGCCAGCTTGCCGGCACCACGCCTCTGTGGTCGCCCAGGGTGGGCTTCAACTGGGATGTGACGGGAGACCGTTCCACCCAGCTGAGAGGCGGCACAGGCATCTTCACGGGCCGTCTGCCATTCGTGTGGGTCGGGAACGTGTTCTCCAACCCGAGCTCGAACCCCAATATCTGGCCCGATGCGGAGAAGGTGGTCACCAGCGGCCCTCGGCCGGGCTCCGGCGAGGACAGCTTCATCCTGCAGCAGTCGTTCGACGGCGTCGCGGCCATGGATCCCGACTTCAAGTGGCCGCAGATGTGGACGACCAACATCGCGATCGACCAGCGTCTGCCGTGGGACATGGTTGGG
>JBDHBK010000399.1:0-3585 GCA_039592635.1 Gemmatimonadota bacterium | reverse complement strand
CGCGGGCTGAGGCGACCGGGACCCAATGCACCGGACGAACGGATAGATGGCGAAGGCCAGAGATATCGGGCGGCGGATGAACTCCGTCGAGAGCACGCGCAAGATCACGCGCACCATGGAAATGGTGGCGACGTCGAAGCTTCGCCGTGCGCAGTTGCGGGTGCGCGAGGCGCGGCCGTTCGCGGATCGGCTGACCACCGTAGTGGAGAACCTCGTCACCCCGGAGCTGGCCGAGCTCGAGCCGATGCTGCGGCAGCCGGATCGCATCAGGCGGGCCGCCATCATCCTGGTCACGAGCAACCGCGGATTGTGCGGAGCGTTCAACGTCAACCTGATCCGCAAGGCCCGGGCGCTGCTCGCCGAGCTGCAGGCCTCGGATGTCGAGACCGAGTTTCACGTCATCGGCAAGAAGGGGATCAGCTACTTCCGCTTCCGCAACGTGGAGATGGCCGTGACTCGCACGGACATCAGCGACAGCCCGTCACCGGATGACGCCCGTTCGCTGATCGATCCGCTGGCGGAGCGCTTCGTCCGTGAGGAGCTGGATGCGGTCTACGTGGTGCACGCGGAATTCAGGAGCGTGATGAGCACACCGCCCATCACGAGACGGTTGCTTCCGGTGTACGTGCCACAGGAGCGGCCGACCCGGGAGCCCTACTACATACTGGATCCATCGGCGGACGTGATCCTTGCCCGTCTGCTGCCCCTCCACCTCGTGAGCTCGACGTACCGGGCGCTGGTGGAGAACGCGGCGGCCGAACAGGGAGCGCGGCGGGGACGATTTCCTAACGACTCTCCGCAGGCAGTTCAACCGTGCCCGGCAGCAGGAGATCACCAGCCAGCTGGCTGAGATCATCGGCGGGGCCGAGGCGCTGAAGGGATAGCAATGTCAGAGGCGACGCAGTCGATCGGTAAAGTAGTGCAGGTCATCGGTCCGGTTCTGGACGTGCAGTTCGCACCCGACAACCTTCCGGAGCTCTACAACGCGGTGGAGCTCGAGTGGACGGGAGATGAGGGCGAGGCGCATCGGCTGGTGTGCGAAGTGGCTCAGCACACGGGCCGCAACCAGGTACGGGCCGTAGCCATGGACTCCACGGACGGCGTCCGGCGGGGCATGGAGGTACGGGACACCGGCCAGGCGATCACCGTGCCCGTGGGCGAGGCCGCCCTGGGCCGGATCCTGAACGTGCTCGGCGAGCCGGTGGACGAAGCCGGCCCGGTCGAAGCGGCGGAGCGCTGGCCGATCCACCGGGAGGCGCCGAAGTTCGTCGACCTCGAGCCCAAGACCGAGATCTTCGAGACCGGCATCAAGGTCATCGATTTGATCTGCCCGTATGTGAAGGGTGGCAAGACGGGCCTGTTCGGTGGGGCCGGGGTCGGCAAGACCGTCATCATCATGGAGCTCATCAACAACATCGCGCAGGAGCATGGTGGCAAGTCCGTGTTCTGCGGGGTGGGCGAGCGCACCCGTGAAGGCAACGACCTGTGGCTCGAGATGAAGGAGTCCGGGGTGCTCGCTTCCACGGCGCTCATTTACGGCCAGATGAACGAGCCCCCGGGTGCGCGACTTCGCGTCGGCCTGTCCGGGCTCACGGTCGCCGAGTACTTCCGTGACGTCGAAAACCAGGACGTTCTGCTGTTCATCGACAACATCTTCCGGTTCAGCCAGGCCGGTTCCGAGGTGTCCGCCCTTCTCGGACGGATGCCCAGCGCCGTGGGTTACCAGCCCACGCTGGCCAGCGAGATGGGAGAGCTGCAGGAGCGGATCACCTCCACCCGCTCGGGATCGATCACCTCGGTGCAGGCGATCTACGTTCCGGCCGATGACCTCACGGACCCCGCGCCGGCCGCCGCGTTCACGCACCTCGATTCGACGACCGTGCTGTCCCGGCAGATTGCCGAGCTCGGCATCTATCCGGCCGTGGATCCGCTCGAGTCGAGCAGCCGGATCCTGGATGCGCAGTTCCTCGGTGACCGTCACTACAACGCGGCCACCCGCGTGCAGGAGATCCTGCAGCGTTACAAGGATCTGCAGGACATCATCGCCATTCTCGGCATGGACGAGTTGAGCGAAGAAGACAAGGTGATCGTCGGCCGGGCGCGGCGAATCCAGAGATTCCTCTCGCAGCCGTTCTTCGTGGCCGAGCAGTTCACGGGCTTCCCGGGGAAGTACGTACCGCTCGAGAAGACCATCGAGTCCTTCGAGGCCGTCGTGAGCGGCGACTACGACCACCTGCCCGAGCAGGCTTTCTACATGGTCGGTGATATCGAAGAGGCCGAGGCCAAGGCGAGAGAGCTCGAGGGGTAGAGAGGCACGGATCGATGGACGACACGTCGCGTAAGTTGAAGGTGGCCGTGATCTCGCCCACACGGGTGGGCTTCGAGGGAACGGGCGACAGCATCGTCGTTCCGGCCTACGACGGGCTCATGGGGATCCTGTACGGACACGCGCCCATGATGACCCTGCTGGGAGAGGGTGACGTGACCGTCAAGGATGGGCCGCAGGTTCATCGTATAGCGGTCTCCGGTGGGTTTCTGCAGGTTGTGGACAACGAGGTGTCAGTGCTCGCCGAGGAGGTGGGTGAACCTTCGTCGGTGAATGGTACGGAAGATGCGGGCTGATCCGAGCGACGTTCCTCAGGCGACACGTAATCGGCTTTCCAGGAGGCATCAGGTGAGACAACTGGCTTCGAAAGGGATCCGCACCGCAGTGGTCGCGGCCGTCGCGATCCTGTCACAGGTCGGCGTGGCCGACGCGCAGGTGTACGACCACCCGCAGTTCATCACCCCGTACGGCGAGACAGGCCTCGGCGCCTACCTGATCGTGGTCAACGACATCAACGACTTCGGTGGCATGGTCACGTACCGCAAGGCCGGCGATTTGAATCTCGGGGTCCGCGGCTCAGTCAACGCGTTCGGTGACGGCCACGTCTCGTTCAATGGCGGCCTGGACGTGTACAAGCAGTTCGTCGAGGTGTCCGAGTCGTTCCCGCTCGACGTGGCGTGGGTCACGGGGTTTGGCTTCGGGTACGCCACGGGCAGCGGCAGCGGCGGCTTCGGAATCCTGAGAATCCCGGCTGGCGTTTCCATAGCCCGCCAGTTCCTGTCCGAGGATGGAAAGTGGGCCCTGGTCCCGTACGTGTCGCCCCGCGTGGCTCTCGATATCGGGATCAGCGGTCCCGATACGAAGGTGCATTTCGACACGGATATTGGCCTCGAAATGCAGTTCTCGCAGCAGTGGTTGCTCCGCTTCGGGCTGACTCTGGGGTCGAACAACGCGCTGGGCTTCGGAATCGTGTTTTAGCGCCCGAAGAGGCGTTGACGAAGGACCGTCTGACACGCTAAGTTATCTGGCCCGCCTCGAAAGGGGCGGGCTGCTTTTTGACAAATTGGGGTAAGAGGAAGTAGTGGAGTGCCGAGAGGGCGTAGTGAGGCGATTGTTTCTATGTAGTGAATAGAAGGGATCAAGCGTTAAGGGCGCGAGGTGGATGCCTAGGCACAGGACGGCGATGAAGGACGTGGCAAGCTGCGAAAAGCCACGGGGAGCTGCAAGCGAGCGTTGATCCGTGGATATCCGAATGGGGG
>JBDHBK010000398.1:0-2815 GCA_039592635.1 Gemmatimonadota bacterium | reverse complement strand
TGACCTCGTAGTAGTCGGCTTCCGTCCCGAGGGCCGTTTCAAAGCGGGCCTGGAGTTCGCCGGCCCGGGCGCCGCCGACTCTGGCTGCCGAGCCCTTCATATCGAAGATCCTGGCCCCGCCGGTGAACAGATCATACCGGGCACCGAGAGAGGCCATCGTAAGCTCGTCCGCCGGATCGCCCGTACCGAGGTTGAACTGCGGCGAAGAAAACCGGTTCCAGGACCAGCGAAACTCGGCGCTCGGAATGACGAACGCCATCCATGCCTGCCGGCGAACCCAATCGGCGTCTCCCACCTGTCGCAGGGCGGCCACGTAGTTGGGATCGACATTCGCGGCAAGCTGAAGGGCCTGGGCGAGCGTGACGGTCATGACCGAGTCGGGAACGGCCTGCTCGCCTGACTCGTCACCCAGCGAAGCCAGACCGCCGCTGAGTAGATCTTCGCCTGCCTCCGGGCCCGGAAGCGTCGTGGCCAACTGTGCCTGGGCCGTATCGGGGACCGAGAGGGCGACGAGGGCCGCCAGGGCCCACAGGGTCGTGATCGCGCGCAAACGCCTCATGACGCCTCCGGCTCCATCCCGAGTGCCTCGATCGAGTCGATGCCCTTCTTCCGCCTTCGGAGACGCGCCCCCAGGGCATCGAACAGCGTATAAACGGCCGGAACCAGGTAGAGCGTGAGCGCGGTCGAGAAGACGAGACCGCCCACCACGGCGTACCCGAGAGGTCGCCGGCTGGCCGCTCCGGCCCCCAGCCCGAGCGCGATTGGCATCAGGGCGAAGATCGTGGCCACCGACGTCATGAGAATGGGGCGCAGCCGGATGCGGCCCGCTTCGAGCATGGCCTCGACACTGTCCAGGCCACGGCTCTTGAGCTGATTCGCGTACTCGACCAGGAGAATCGAGTTCTTGGTCACGATGCCGATCAGCAGGATCATTCCGATCTGGCTGAACAGGTTCAGCGTCGAGCCCGCCACCAGAAGGGTCAACAGGGCTCCGGTAACGGCAAGTGGCACCGCGAGCAGCACGGTAAACGGATGAATCAGCGACTCGAACTGCGCCGCCAGCACAATGTACACCACGATCAGCGCGAGGACGAACGCGAAGTACAGGGCGTTTCCACTCTCCTCGAGTTCGCGGGACTCACCCGCCAGCGCCGTCGTGCTGCCCGGGGGCAGAACCTCGGCCGCGGCCGCATTCAGGGAGTCGATCGCCTGCCCCAGGGTCAGCCCCGGCTGCAACGCCGCGGTGAGAGTGAACGACGGCACCCGGTCGAAGTGGTTGAGCTGGCGCGGACCGATTCCCTCTTCGACGCGCGCCACCGCGTCCAGGGATACCAGACTTCCCTGCCTGCCCCGCACGTAGATGCCGGACATGTCGCCGGGCGTGGCCCGCTCGCTGGGCTCGAGCTGCACGATGACGTCGTACAGCTTGTTCTCCCGGGTGAAGGTGCTCACCCGCTGCCCGCCGAGCAGTGCCTGCAACGAGTTGGACACGTCGGCGATCGCGACCCCGGCGTCCTCCGCCCGGTCACGCTCGTAGCTCACCGTGAGCTCCGGCTTGTTGACCCTGAGGTTGGTGTCGACGTTGAGCAATCCGGGGATCTGCCTTGCTCGCGCCGTCATCCGATCCATCGCCACGGCCAGCGAATCGAAGTTCGGGTGCCGTACGACGTAGTTGACCGGGCTGCCGAAGCCGATCGCCGCCGGTGCGCTGGCAAAGGCGAATACTCCCGGGATGGCGAACAGCTGGGGCCGGACCTCGGCTAGAACTTCGTCCACGCTCCGCTCCCGGTCGCTCCAATCCGCCAGGCGAGCGAAGATGATCCCGCTGTTCACTCCCCCGAAGAAGCCCGTGATGCTGAAGTAGCTCTCGACTTCGGGAACGCGGGCGAGAATCGCATCGACCTGCACCTGGTAGCCCTCTGTGTACTCGAGCGAGGATCCTTCGGGCGCCACCAGGAAAGTGACGATGGCGCCGCGGTCCTCCGGTGGGAGGAACTCTCGCTCCAACTGCGTGAACACGAAGACGGCCAGCAGAACCGATGCGACCCCGGCGGCCACCACGAGCAGCCGGTGTCGGATCGCTACGGCGAGGGTCTTCTGGTACAGTTGCGCGATCCCCTCGAAGGTGCGCTCGAACACCAGGAAGAGCTTGCCGTGCGAAGCCGGGACCTTGAGGATCTTGGCGCTGAGCATCGGGGTCAGCGTGAGGGCCACGAAACTCGACACGATCACGGCGCCCGCGAGGGCGATGCCGAATTCGTTGAACAGGCGCCCCGCCGTTCCCTGCAGGAACGCCAGGGGCGTGAACACGGCCACCAGCGCCACCGTGGTGGCGATGACCGCGAACGCGATCTCCCGCGTGCCCTTGATCGCCGCCGAGGTCGGGTCTTCGCCCAGTTCCTCCTGGTGTCGGTAGGCGTTCTCCATCACGATGATGGCATCGTCCACCACGATCCCGATTCCCAGGATGAGCGCCAGCAACGTGAAGTTGTTGATCGTGAAGCCCAGAGCGTACAGGACCGCGAAGGCTGCCATGATCGACGTCGGAATGGCCAGTCCCGGAATGATGGTCGCCCGGAAGTTCCGCAGGAAGACGAAGATGATGAACACCACCAGGATCCCCGCGAGGACGAGAGTCTCCTCGGCCTCCTGGATCGAGCGCCGGACGAACAGGGCCTGGTCGAAGCCGATGCTGAGCGAGATTCCCGGTGGAAGAGCAGCCTCGATCGCCGGGATCTCCGCCCGCACCGCATCGGATACCTCGATGAGGTTTGCCTTGGATTGTCGAACTACGCCGATGGCGACGGCCGATTCA
>JBDHBK010000397.1:0-2823 GCA_039592635.1 Gemmatimonadota bacterium | reverse complement strand
TGGCAACATCGTAATCTGGGAAGCGAACCCGTACCCTCACATCCCTTCGGCTCGCGGGAATACCATGCCTCACACGCGGAACAGTCAGGCTAAGGTGAGTAACATCTACCTGGCCTTCGCCCGGTGCTTCGAGTCCCTTCTCGGATCGGCGCCGCAACGGTAGTGCGTGCTGACCCCGGTTGTGCAACCCACGCGACAAGGACAGAATCCCCAACGCTGTAGCATTTGAAATCACCGAGAACCGCCAGGACCCATCAATGACGACCATACTTTACAAGTCAGCCGCTCTTCTCTTCGCGTTGGCCATGTCCCTCGCGCAACCTATCCCCGCTGCAGCACAGGACGCGCCCGCAAGCGATCCCATTCCCGAACTGCTGACTCAACTCGGCGAAGTCGAGGCCAGGTTGGGCTACCTGCAGCTCCGCTTCGAGGACGCGGTAGGCGAGGACCAGGAGCTCTTCGAGGACCAGCTCGCACGAAGGTGGCGTGAGCACCACACGCTTCTCGGCGAACTGGTGGCCGTCACGGAAGCCGCCCGCGAGACGGGGACCGAGAGACCGGATGCCACCGAGAGAATACGGGTGGCGCTGGAGCGGGAATTTGACGCCATCGGCATGCATGCCGAGCGCGTCCAGGAGCAGATCCTGGCCCTTCGTGTCGCCCGTCCGGACACGCCACCCGAAGGGCTGTTCGCGCTCGAGATACAACTCACCGAGTTGAACAAGGACCTGGACGAGCTCATCGAAGCCGCGACGGACGATGTCGAGCACGCTGAGGTCGTAGCCGCGGACCTCGGACCGGACGTAGCCCTCCTCGACGACCGGTTGGAGGATCGGGCGGCTACGATCGCTGCACGGATCGAAATGACGCTCGATCAGCGGGCGGCTCTGCAGGGCCGCATCACGAAAGCCGGCGCCGACAGCGTCGCGATCCAGAGAGAACTCGATGCTCTCGCCGAGAAGCTGTACGGAACGACGACCAGCCTCCAGACGACGACCGCGCTGATGGCGAGGCGAGACCTCCCGACCGCCGACTACCGGCGCCTGCTGCTCGAAGCGACGGGCGATCTGGACGTGAACATCCTGGATGCCGAAGTCGTGGGCGGACTGATCGAGGACCGGTGGAAGACCGTGCGCGACTGGTTCAAGGACCACACACCCGGGATCCTGGTCAAGCTCGCGACCATCCTGTTCGTGATCTTCCTGTTCGGAATCCTCGCCCGCGTGGCGCGGAAAGTCGTGAGCAAGGCCATTTCCGCGACTAGCGTTGACAGCAGCGAGCTTCTCCGCCGGCTGCTTGTCGGAATGGCCTCGAAGCTCATGTGGCTGATCGCCTTCCTGGTGGTTCTTTCCGTGTTCGGTATCGACGTGGGACCGATGCTGGCGGGTCTGGGTATCGCCGGCTTCGTACTCGGCTTCGCCCTGCAGGACACCCTGTCCAACTTCGCGGCCGGCTTGATGATCATGGCCTACCGGCCGTTCGATGTGGGGGACGTCGTGTCGGCCGCCGGAGTGAAGGGCAAGGTCGACTCCGTGTCCCTGGTCTCGACGGTCATCACGACGTTCGACAACCAGGTCCTGATCGTGCCGAACAACAAGGTCTGGGGCGACGTGATCAACAACGTCACCGCCCAGGACACGAGGCGTGTGGATCTCGTGTTCGGGATCGGCTACGCGGACGATGCCGCCAAGGCGCAAGGTATCATGGAGGACGTTCTCCGGAGCCACGACCTGGTGCTGGACGAGCCCGAATCGGTGGTACGCCTGCACGAGCTGGGAGATTCCTCGGTGAACTTCATCTGCCGGCCGTGGTGCCTAACCGACGACTACTGGACGGTCTACTGGGACGTCACGGAAACGGTGAAGCAGAGGTTCGACGCCGAGGGCATCTCCATTCCGTTCCCGCAGCGGGACGTGCACATCTACCAACAGAGTGAGGCGGAAACCGAGTAGAGCCGCGGCTGGCGGACCGACCGAAGACGGAGGGGTGTGGGGATGGGAAGAGGGCGTCGGAATTTCGTACCAGGTAATGTACTGGCGCGCTGGGCGTGCCTGCCGCTGCTTGCCGTGCTCCTTCTTGCGGCCAGTGGACGGGCGACCGCCCAAATGCACGATCCCTCCCCATGGTCCACGTGCGCTGCTCCCGATTCGCTGACCCGCGTGCTCGAGCGCATCGCGCGCCGGGTCGGCGGTGAGATTGGCATCGCGGCGATTCACCTCGAGTCAGGAATGAAGGCCTCCGTGAACGGGAACCGTCGATTCCCGATGGCCAGTGTCTCGAAGGTGCCGATGGCGCTGGAGTTCCTGCGCCGCGTGGACGCGGGAGAGGTGTCGATGGACGAACGCCTGGTTCTTCCCATCACTGAGTTCCGCCCGGGCAACAGCCCGCTGGCATCATGGTCGGGTGGAAGGCCTGTGACGGTAACGGTGGACAGCCTGTTCAGGCTCATGATCAAGGTGTCGGACAACACGGCCACCGACGCCATCCTCGGCATGGCCGGTGGACCTGAGCGGGTAACGAGTCGACTGCGAGAGCTCGGGATCGAGGAGATGGACGTCGACCGGTCCGAAGCGAGGACCTTCGCGGATCTGGTCGGAATCCCGGATACCGTCCCCGAGAGCGAACTCTACCGCTACAATCACTTTCGGATGAGGGACGCCCTGCCCGATTCGGTTCGGCAGGAGGCGCGGCTCGCGTATGGTTCGGATCCGCGAGACACGGCCACCCCGGAAGCGACGGCGCTGCTGATGGCTGAGTTGTGGCGCGGCGCCGGACTCACGCGAAAATCACGGGACCTGCTCGTCGAAACGATGGAAGCGAGCC
>JBDHBK010000396.1:0-2860 GCA_039592635.1 Gemmatimonadota bacterium | reverse complement strand
CTGCAACACCTGAGTCGACACGACGCCCCAGCCCCCTATACTGGCCGATTCCACCAGGTCGAGGGCAGTTTCCTTCTTTCGCGGTGCGTCGGCATCGTCTGTGTAGACGAGGACATTGGTGTCCAGGAAGCTACGAACGCTCATGGATCTCCTCGCGCGACCAGCGTCGGCCTTCGGAGCGCCCCCCGCCTTGTTCCGAAAGCCTCCGGAGCTCTTCCATGTCCCGCTCGACACGGTCCCGATCGGTCAGGTGTTCCAGGTGATCCCGGATGACTTGATTCAGACTCTTACCCATGGATTTGGCAACCTCGCGTGCGGCCTTCACGAGATCATCATCGATCGCAAGAGTGATGTTCACCGTCGCCCTCCCTGTTACACATAATACGTGTACACATAATACGTGTAATCGAATCGCTGACAACTTTCGGGAGACGAGAATGCAGGACAATAGGTCCTCAAGCCCTTACCTTGGACGGCCCAACTCACTGGATCGTCTTGGGAGGTCCCATGAACTCTGGTCTTCTTGTAGTTGTTGCCTCGACGGCCGCCCTGGCGGCCTGCAGCGATCAACCGGCACGAACATCGGCGGGCCCCGAGCAGCCCTCTGCTGCGGCGCCCGTACTTCCCTCCTGGAACAAGGGAGAGACGCGTCAGTCCATTGTCGATTTCGTGGAGCGGGTCACCGACCCGGCGTCGCAGGATTACGTGGCGCCGCCCGAGCGTATCGCCGTGTTCGACAACGACGGCAATCTTTGGGCGGAGCAGCCCCTGTACTTCCAGCTCCTGTTCGCTCTCGACCGCGTTCGGGCCATGGCCGGCGGCCACCCGGAGTGGGCGGAAACCGAGCCGTTCCGGGCGATTCTCGAAGACGACCGTGAAGCGCTGGCCGGAATAGGCGGACACGAGCTCGTCGAGATCGTCATGGCCACGCACGCCGGAATGACCATCGACGAGTTTGATGCCATCGTGAGCGACTGGCTGGCAACGGCCACACACCCCCGATTCGGCGTACCGTACACGGAGCTCGTGTACCAGCCGATGTTGGAGCTGCTGACCTACCTGCGGGACCACGAGTTCAAGACATTCATCGTGTCCGGCGGCGGGATGGACATGATCCGGGCTTTCGCCGAGAGAGTGTATGGGATTCCGCCCGAGCAGGTCGTGGGTAGCGCCGGGGGACTCGAGTTTACCCTTGAGGGCGGTGTGCCGACCCTGACCAAGACGCCAGAGATCAACTTCGTGGATGACAAGGACGGCAAGCCGGTGGGGATTCGCCGGTTCATCGGACGCCGACCGATCTTCGCCTCGGGCAACTCCGACGGCGATCTCCAGATGCTCCAATACACAGCCCCGGGGGACCGCACGGCCTTCGGGTTAGTCCTTCATCACGATGACGGTGAACGTGAGTGGGCGTACGATCGAGACTCGCATATCGGTCGCCTGCACACCGGCCTCGACGAGGCACCCGAACGCGGCTGGACCGTGATCAGCATGAAGAACGACTGGAGCAAGATCTTCCCGTCGCCAGGTCTCCCGTAGGAGGAAAGGTGACAGGGAGGGCCCGACAGGCCACATTCCTCGCCGCACATCAGGCAGGGATCGGATTCAACAGACCTACAGTGGAGGTTACATGAAGCGTCTAGCATCGTTCGCCATCGCGTTGGCACTCGTAGTCGTCTTCGCCCCCCGGGCCGAGGCTCAGGAGGTCCGCCTCGGCTTGACCGGTGGCGCCACGACGACCAGCGTAGGTGGCTCGTCGGTCACCCTCGGTAACTGGAAATGGGGCGGCATGGCGGGCGCCTTCGGCCAGTACTTCGTGGCTCGTCAGACCTACATCGGCCTCGATGCCAACTGGGTCCAGAAGGGTGGCGAGCAGGTCGCGATCGACCGTGGCGAATTGCAGGACCTCAACCTCGAGTACATCGAGCTCCCGCTCACCATCGGCTACAGGCAGCAGTTCGACGGCTGGGAGTCGAATCTGTACATCGGGCTGGCGGTTTCTTTCCAGTTGTCCTGCAAGGTACAGGGATCGTCATCGAGCTCTACCGTCGACTGCGACGACGCTCTGAACCTCGCGTCCAAGAAGACCACGGACTGGTCCATTCCCTTCGGTTTAGGGTTCAACCGCGATCTCGGCGGATCGCTGTTGGGAATCGACATCCGCTACATGCTTGGCCTGTCGGATATCTTCGAGAACTCGAACATCCGGAACCGTGGCTGGCAGTTTGCTTTGAAGTGGTCAACGCCGATCGGGGGCTGACCCGAGGCAGCGCAGCATGGCAGGCACGAGAGGCCCGCTTCCCTGGGGAGGCGGGCCTTTAGTCATCCGGGGCTCGGAAGCTGGCGCCTAGAGAACGGGAGCGGTCAGCCGTGCCGCACGGACCGCCGGGCGGAACCAGAACGGCTTGTCATCGACATCGGCCGGCGTCATCAGGCGGGAATCCCTGAAGTCCTCCTCGAACATCGCCTTGACCTCCCGCGTGAAGTCCGGGTCGAGAAAAAAGGCGGTGATCTCGAAGTTCAGGCGAAAGGACCGGTTGTCGAAGTTGGCCGTACCTACGGCCGAGACATCGTCGACCAGGATCGACTTCCCGTGCATGAAGCCGTCCGTGTACCGGTAGATGTCTATGCCCGAGTCCTTCATCTCCTCGTAGAAATGAAACGCCGCCAGGTACACGAGCAGGTGGTCGGGTTCATTGGGAATCAGGATTCTGACGTCCACTCCACGTAGCGCAGCCAGTCGCAGTGCGTTCATCACTCCCTCGTCGGGAACGAAGTACGGGCTCGCGATCCAGACCCGCTCTCTGGCGGAGTTGATGACGTGAGTGAACATCAACGTGGCCGTCTCTCTCGGGTCCGC
>JBDHBK010000395.1:0-2871 GCA_039592635.1 Gemmatimonadota bacterium | reverse complement strand
CTGACGTGGGCAGGGATCACCGCGGCACTCGGAACGAAGGGCGTTGACGTGCGGACGGGAGCGCTTCCACTCCTGGCGGCCGCCGTGGCTTTCTTCTTCGCCTTTTTCTCGAAGCAGAGCTTTGTGGCGGCTCCCACCGCGCTTGTTCTCGTCCTGTTCTTCGAAAAGCGAGTCCGAGCCAGCCTCATCTTCGCGGTCGGCCTGGCAGGCGTGGCTCTGCTGGGCGTTTTCCTCCTGGATGCGGTGACCTCGGGAGGTTACCTGGCCAACACCCTGGGGGCGCTCACCGGGGCCTCCGGTATGTCCAACCTCGTGTCGTCCTTGTGGGGCAGCAGGCCTCTGCAATGGCTGCCCGCGGTGGTCGCCATCTTCCTGGCGGCGCGCGGCCAGCTTCGATGGGGATTTCCGGAGATCTACCTGGTCGTGAGCACATGTCTCCACACTACGGCGATGCTCAAGACCGGCTCGAGCGCCAACTACCTTCTGGAGCCGGCGTTTGCCCTGCTGCTGCTGGCCGTGACCCGGCGGTACGAGGCCGGGAGCGCCACTCCACCCGGCCGGGCGGCCACACGCGAGATCTCCCCATCACTCCGATCAGCTTTCGCGGTCCTGCTCGCCTTGATCTTCCTGGTTCCGGCAACCGTTGCGCTTCTCGTGGAGGCCCGCAGCTCGAGGGCCTGGATAGCACGCGCCGGCCACGCTAGCGTAGCCGAGTTCGAGGGGTTCCCGCTCGTGGACGCGGCTTTTTTCCCGGCCGTGCTCGCGCGCGGCGGCCGCCCGTGGATCAACGACCCGTTCGCGTTCGGAGCTCTTGAAGAGACCGGGCAATGGGATCCCTCCAGGCTGGTGTCGGACCTGGACTCCCGGACCATTCCGTTCGCGCTCACCATGGTGAACGTGGGCACGGAGCCGGCTCCTGCCGGCGCCGGAACCGAGGAGTTGCTGTTCGCCTACTTCTGGCGATCCGATGCGATATGGACGGCCCTGAACGGGTCCTACGAGCGATCCCACACCGGTCCCCTGACGGTGTTCCTGCCCCGAGAAGAGCGGGACCGGTGAGGGCTCCATTCGGCCGGCGGATGTTCGGCTGGTTTCTCCTGCTCGTTCCGTTCGTTCCGCTCGTATGGCTGTTTGGCGAGCTCGACCGTACCCGCGGCCTGGTCCCGCCCTCCGAAGCTCTTCTGGGCCTGTTCGTGTTCGGCTGCGTGGCCGTCCTGTGCGCCAGATTGCTGCCGGCCAGTGTACCCGAATCCGTCCTCCGGGTCCTCGATCGTGAGCAGGGGCCGGGCTCGAAGATTGCCGTCGGTGCCGTCGCTCTCCTGCTCGTCCTGCTGCTCACCACGGCAGTCTTCGCCTTCGCCCGGCGCCCTCTTCTGATCGACAGCGTCACACAGTGGTTCCAGGCGCAAATATTCGCGTCGGGGCGCCTTTATGCCGATGCGCCTCCGGACGAGGCCTTCTTCGCAGTGCAGCACATGCTGGTGGACGGGGGCCGCTGGTACTCCCAGTATCCGCCGGGGCACTCGGCGCTCCTGGGCCTCGGCGCGGCGCTGGGCGTGGGGTGGCTGGTTCCCGTGGCGCTCTCCGTGGGAACCACGCTGCTGCTGTACGCCTTTGCGCGGCGGGCCTACGACCTGGCCACGGCTCGCACCACGGTCGTCGTCCTGGCGCTGGCCCCCTTCTTCTGGTTCATGGGCGCCAGCCACATGAATCACGTGTCTGCCCTCTTCTTCGTGTCAGCCTTCCTTTACCTGCTGGTTCTCTGGGAAGGACTCGGATCTCCGGCGCTGCTCTTCGGGGCGGGACTGGCGATCGGGGCGGCGTTCCTCTCGCGCCCCCTCACGGCACTCGCCGTCGGGATCGCGCTGGCTCCATTCGTTCTGGCGAGCGCATGGCGAGAACGGGATGTAAACTCGGTGCTGGCGGGTGCGCTTGGCGTCCTCGTCCCCATCGTCCTGTACCTCGCATACAATGCGGCGACGACCGGCGACCCTCTCCTGCCCGGATACATCAAGCTGTGGGGCGTGGACCACGGCCTGGGATTTCACTCTACCCCCTGGGGCGAGCTGCACTCGCCGCTCGCCGGTGTGCGCAACGAATTGACGGACCTGGCGCTCCTCTCCAGCCTGATGTTCGAGGGGCCCATCCCGGCGCTGCTTCCCGCCGGTCTGCTGTTTGCGGCCGGCTGGGCATCCAGGAAGTGGGACCAGCGATTGATGGTCGGTTTTCTGGCCATACCGCTGGCGTATCTCTTCTACTGGCACCGGGATGCATTCCTCGGTCCGCGATATCTCTATTCCGGGCTGGCCTTCCTTGTCCCCCTTACGGCCAGGGGTCTGCTCGAACTGTTCCGGCGTACCGCGGGTCGTACGCTGTGGGAAGGCTCCACCCTCACCCGAGTGCCGGTTGCGAGCGCCGCGGGGGTGCTCCTGGTGCTGAGTTTCGTTTACGCCGCCGCCTACTCGACTCCCCGCCGGTTCCTGGTGTATCGCTCCGGACTGGCCAGCATGAAAGTCGATCTCGCAGCCGAAGCCAGAGCGAACTCGTTGCAGGATGTCCTTGTCTTCGTGCCCGTGAGTTGGGGGAACCGCCTGCTGGCTCGGATGCGGGGGCTCGGGGTGTCGGCCTCGGGCGCGGAGACCGCGTATCGGCAAGCGGATCATTGCGCCCTGGAACTGATCCTCCGGCGCGCGGAAGCCGAGGGCTGGTCCCGCGGTCGCACGGCGGCTGCGGTTGCCGACCTGGGGCCCGGTGGAGAGACGGTCCCGGCGTCCAGCCCGCTGACCAACGGAGATCCGACGCTTCGCCTCGTCTCCGGGGTCGACCTGCCGGCAGAGTGCCTGGAACAGATCGCGTATGACCGGGAGGGCT
>JBDHBK010000394.1:0-2872 GCA_039592635.1 Gemmatimonadota bacterium | reverse complement strand
GGCCGCGGGCTGGCGGCGGTCCGCCTGGGCCGACCAGACGGGTCTGCCCTGGATCGCGACGTCACCCAACATGCCGGACCTCGAGAGCGCCACGCACTATCCGGGCACCTGCCTGTTCGAGGGAACGAACCTGTCGGTGGGCCGCGGTACCGCGAGACCGTTTCAGCAGATCGGGGCGCCGTGGCTGGACGCCGAGGCGGTGGTTGGAATCATACCTGAGGGGTCTCTTCCCGGAGTTCGCCTGGTCCCGGAGACCTTCACGCCCATTGGCGCTGACGACGGGAAGTTCGATGGACAATCGGTGCAGGGGATCCGATTGGAGGTGACGGACCGGAAGACCTACGATCCGACGAAGACGGCCGTGGTGCTGCTCCGGGAGATCCAGCGGTCGGCAGGTGCGGACTGGGTGTGGCGGCCGGCCGCCTTCGACCGGCTGGCGGGGACCGATCAGCTCCGGATCGTTGTGGACTCGGGAGCGACGGTGGATGAGATCGTCCAAGGTTGGGAGCGCGCGAGACAGCGCTTCCAGAAGGTGCGAAACAAGTACCTGCTGTATCCCTGAGGCAGAACGGTCCTCTTCCGGACCTCTCTAGTCCTCCTGCGCCACCTCCGCCAACCTCTTTTCGTCATAGTAGTCGAGCTTGTGCAGGGGCATGACGACGGACGACAGCACATTCAGAACGTGCGCCGCAATGCGCTTGTAGAAGCGCGCCCCCATGACGATGCACGTCGCCGTGGCAGCCGAGTAGTCACTCCGCGCTACACGGCCGACGACGGCGTCACAGCGACGCGTAAGGTCGCGCCCTTCCCGAATCAGCTCCACGGCCCTCTCGTGGTCGGACGTCTCGAAAACGGCGCCGATCTCGGCAAACCCGTTCTCGATCTCGGTCCGGATCTCTCTCATCTCCTGGACGATCTCATCATCCGGCAGTGCTGACGGATGATAGTCTCGGACCTCGGAGAGGTTCTTGGCATAGTCGCCGATGCGCTCCACATCCTTGACCAGGCTCATCAGGAGCAAGCAATACGGTACCGATGTCCTCTCGGTTGCGAGCGAGAGATGTGCGATCACCTGCTTCCGGATCTTCCTCTCCAGCTTGTTGACCTTGACGTCGGTCTTGTATACGGCCGTCCGCGTGTCCGCCTGAAGCGACTCCGAGAAGTAGACCTCTCCTGCGACGATGGTCATGTCGTAGGTGAGGCCCAACATCTTCGAGAACTTCTCTCCCATTTCGGCCAGCGGCTCGCCGGCGCGGAAGATGCTGAGCAGTTCCTTGAGCATTGCGTACCTCCGATTACAGCGCCCGGTTCAACAAGGCGAACAGGGCGGGTAGGCCATAGAACAGGATAAGGATATAGGCGATCGCCATGGTCTTGGACTTGACCGCGATCCGGGCCAGGCGCCTCGCCGCATTGAGCGGAATCTCACGTATCCTCTTCACGGGATAGATCAGCGCGGTGGCGCTCACGTTGAACAGCAGGTGTACCACCGCGATCGTCAAGCCGGCCAGGGCATTCGGCCCCGTGACGGCAAGGGCGGCCAGGAATGCGGTGATCGTCGTGCCGATGTTGGCCCCGATCGTGATGGGGAAGGCCTGCCCGAGAGTGATCAGTCCCGCTCCTGCTAAAGGCACCAGCAGCGACGTGGTGATCGAACTGGACTGAACCATCACGGTGACCACTACTCCGAGTATCATGGCCACGATCGGAGAGGTGTACAGCCCGCGAGACACCATGGTTTCGACCCTCGAACTCATGGCCCCACGCATCACCTTCACCAGGAACATCAGGGCGAAGTAGATCAGAAGGCCCGAGACAAGGATGAGGAGAACCGCCTGCAGTCGCTCGGAATCGCCGACCGCGTGGATCGCCCCCTTGATAGGCTTGAGCGCCGCCTTCAACACTCCCTTGATCGGGCTGTCGTATTCTACTCCACCAAAACCGGTGAGAGAGGAGGACAGCCAGGTCGCCGATTTCTGCAGGTACCCGGTGGCCATCTCGAGCGGGAGCAACGCGGCTACGGCCATGTAGTTGAAGAAGTCGTGAACGGTTGCCACTGAGAAGGCCCGATAGAACTCGTCCCTCCGTCCCATGTGGGCCAGGGAAACGATCGTGTTCGTCACCGTGGTTCCGATATTGGCACCCATGATCATCGGGACGGCGTTGGCGATCGGCAGCGCGTTCTCGGGCGCCGCGACCAGCCCCACGATCAGCGAGGTGGAAACCGAGGAACTCTGCACGAGAGTCGTGGCCAGGATCCCCACCATGAGACCCATGAACGGATTCTCCGTAGCCTGGAAGAAGGAGTCCAGCAATCCGCGTCCCAGGGACTTGAACGCGTCCCCCAGCCCGTTGACTCCAAGGAGGAAGATGAACAGCAGCGCCAGCACCGTGAGGACACGCGCCAGCGGGTGTTCCATGAGCGGACGTACGGCGTTTGGGCGAAGCCCCGCGTCGGCATCCACAGCTGGTCTCTACCGATAGAGGTAAGCGTCTTCCAGAACCGCTGGCCTCCCGTCCGCGGGTACGGACGGGGGGCGGCCCGGCCGCAAAGTGCCGGAGGAGGTGTCCGTCAGCAAGTCCCCCCGAGGTGCCGAAGGACTTGAGCCCCCTCGGGCGCAGGAGAATGCCCCGTACGCCTTAGGAAGGGCGTGGAGAATCCCATCGCCCCTGGTTTACCCGTTGCTTTCCATCTCGACGCTCCGGCGACGAAAACCGCGGGAGAATTGAACGGTTCGGTGTTGGATCCTGGAACGGTCCCCGTAAGCCTCTGCCTCTTTTGAGAATAGCGGTCCTCCCCCTTCACGCTACCTCAAAACGGTGTTGATTTCCTCGACACTTGCTGCTTTGCGCCCCCGGCTGCAATCGCGCC
>JBDHBK010000393.1:0-2876 GCA_039592635.1 Gemmatimonadota bacterium | reverse complement strand
CTCGGGCCGTATGTCGCCCTCGATCATCGCCTCCACTACCGAGTCCACGGCGGGAACAACGCCCACCGCCAGGTCGAGCTGGGCCTGGGCCACCAGGTAGTCATAGATCGCCAGCGCGTAGTTCTGCTCCGCCTGCCGGAGAGCCAGTTCGGCGACCGTCACTTCGAGTCGCGGCTGGGTGCCGGCCAGGTACTCGGTCGTCACGATGTCGAACCCCCTCTGGGCCTGTGAGACGGCCTGGCGCTGAGCCTCCGCACGGGACCGGGACTCCGTCAGGTTCGACAGCACCGTCACGACTTCGTTGGCGGCCCTCTGCCTCAGATCGCCGATTCGCTCCTCGGCCTGGCGCACACCGATCTTCCTTTGCTCCACCCGGTTCCAGCGGCGGGCGCCCGAGAATAGAGGCACGTCCAGCTGCACGCCGACCGCCGACGTCGTGAAGCGCTGATCAGGATTCTCACCGAAGAAGTTGAGGGCCCCGTTCTCCTGCGCCTGCAGCCCCCAGTTGAAGAAACCGGAGAGGCTCGGAAACAGTTGCGTGCGCTCGTACTTGACCCGCGCATCCTCGAGATCACGCTGGAGACGCGCCTGCTGCAGATCGGTCCGGTTGGAGAGGGCCACCGCCTTCAACTCTTCGTAATCGACCGACGCGGCTTTGGGGACACCGGTGAATGCGAGCAGCGCGAGGTTGTCCTCGGTGTTGGCGGCACCCTCCGCCAGGTCTATCTGGTGCAGTTCACCGAATGCGGCTGCACTGGCGGTCTCCCCAAGCCCCATCTCGATCGCCAGCACCCGCCGGGCCTCGTCCACTTCGTTCTGCGCGCGCCTGAGGTTGGGCTCGATGTTCGCCAGCTCGACCTCCAGACGAAGGACGTCGTAACTGCCGGCGAGGCCGGCGCGATTCAGGGCGCGGGTCTCTTCCAGGGTCTGCCGGACGCGCTCGATGCTGTTCTGCGTTACGCGTACCGCCTCCTGGGCCAGCAACACGTTCAGATACGCGATGCGAGTCGCCGTGGCGACGCCCTGCGCCGAGCCGCGCAGCGCCTCCCGCGCCAGGTTTCGGAACGACCCTGCCGTGCCCACTCCGACGAACACCCCCGCGTCGAATAGTGGCTGGGTCAGGGCCAGACCGGCGTTCCACTGGTTGTCAGCCCCGAATGTCACCGCGACGACGTCATCCGGATCCGCGTCCGGATCGATGAAGATCGCGGGCAGGAATGCGGATGGAAGCTCGAGGTTCCTCTGCATCGAGGCGAATCCGTCGATCTCGGGGAACAGCGCACCGTACGCTTCCGAGACCTGCTTGTTTGCCACGTCGAGGTCGTACTGCGAGACGGCGAGCTGGCGGTTGTTTCGGAGCGCGATTCCGACCGCGCTCTCCAACGTATAGGGACGTGCGTCGTCGAACTCGCCAGTGACCTCCTGCACGGGAGCTGCCGTGCCCGACTCTGCCACGGGCAAGGACTCACCCAGGCCGACCTGGGCCGACAGGGCGCCGTCCGAGCGGAGGACCGGCGACTCCTGGGGCGATTCCGCCTCCTGGATCGCCTGCCCGTGCGCCGCGGGCGCGGCAGCACCGGAAACCATCGTCGCCGCGGAGAGGACCAGGAGGCCCGGCCTTGCCCACGAGGCTTGTATCATCGACAGGAACTCAAGCATCACGACCTCCTTCCGTCCCTTCCCCGGGCTCGAGGCCGACTCTTACCAGGTCGCGGAACCGCGCGAACAACCCGATGGTGAGTTCTTGCTCATCCATGTCGTCGCAGCATCCCGTTTCCGCCAGCATCTCTTTCGGATCACAGGCCATGAAGATCGTCACCAACCCGTGGACCACGGACCAGAGAAACAGGACGACCATGTCGGGGTCGGTGCGCCTGATGTTCCCGGCGTCCATTGCCTCTATCACGCACTGGCGAAGCACTCGGTACCCGCCCTTGCCCGGCACGTCGTCGATGTGACGCGGGGTCGGCGTCTGGATGGCGAAGATGATCTTGAAGTATTCCCGGTTCTCGAGAGCGAACCGGATGTAGGCTTCGCCGAGAGCGGCCACGCGTTCCATGGACCCCGCGGGCAGGTCCTCGATGGCCTTCCACATGTAGGCTTCGGAGCGCTGGAACCCGTGCTGAACCACACGGTCCACCAGATCTTCCTTGCCCTCGAACCAGTGGTAGATCGCGGTGGCGCTGAGGCCCACCTGCGAGGCTACGGCCCGCATCGAAAGCGCGTTCAGACCGCCCTCGGCCAGCAGGTTGCGAGCGGCCTCGAGAATGGCGGTCTCGGTCTCGCGTGAGCCCACCTTCACTGCGATGTCAGATTCTGTCATGAGTTCACCCTTAACGGCGTTAAGTTAACATCGTTACATTAACGTTGTTAACCGCTCCGTCAAGGGCGAGGTGGACCCCCTGCGATTGCGCAGATGAGGGGGCGTTCAGTCCGCGGTCACCTCGAGCCTGCACCGGATGGAATACGAGCCCTCGGTGCCCCTCCCCGACACTTCGTAGTCGCCGGGACCTGACAGGACAGCCGATCCGCGAAACAGTGGCCGGTCGCCTCCCGCCAGCCGCGTCACCAGCGTAGACTCGAGGTCCGTGGCGGCCGTACCCAGCGAATCGGACACGACCCACGCCTTGTCGGGTACCGCTGCGCGGGCCCGGCCAATGAGAGTGGCCACGATGTCGCCCAGGGCACGTCGGAGGCGATCCCACCCGTCCGCACGGTTGACGTCCAGCACCTTGAACTGCACGGAATGCACCGAGTCGCCGCGAACCAGGAGGATCAGGCGATCCCATGCGTCAATGCGTGACATGTTGAACGAGGAGACCTTCCCGTCGTCGGCCGCCCGCACGTACCCGGGAGCGCCCTTCTTCTCGGGGTCG
>JBDHBK010000392.1:0-2887 GCA_039592635.1 Gemmatimonadota bacterium | reverse complement strand
AGACTACATGCGGTCCATCAAGCCGATGCCGGCCGTGTTCGACAAGGCCTACGTCAAGAAGCTCGACGGGACGAACGTCAAGACCGGCGCGAACAAGCTGGAGCTCGCCGAGCAGCTGAGGGTCGATATCAGGCGTTTCAAGGAAGAAAACGACTGTGCGCGGGTGGTCATCGTGTGGGCAGCGTCCACCGAGATCTTTCTCACGCCGCAGCGCGTTCACGATACGGTGGAGTCGCTCGAGCAGGCGATGCGCGAGAACCACCAGGCGATCGCCCCCTCGATGATCTATGCCTACGCGGCGCTCATGGAGGGCGTCCCGTTCGCCAACGGGGCGCCGAACCTGACGGTGGACCTGCCGGCCATGATCGAGCTTTCCGCCCGCAACCAGGCTCCGATCGCCGGGAAGGACTTCAAGACCGGCCAGACCCTGATGAAGACGATCCTCGCTCCGGGCCTCAAGGTACGGATGCTGGGCCTGAGCGGCTGGTTCTCCACCAACATCCTTGGCAACCGGGACGGCGAGGTCCTGGACGATCCCGAGAGTTTCAAGACGAAGGAAGAATCCAAGCTCGGGGCTCTCGAGTACATCCTGCAGCCGGAGATGTACCCGGATCTCTACTCCGACATGTACCACAAGGTGAGGATCAACTACTACCCGCCTCGTGGTGACAACAAGGAGGGCTGGGACAACATCGACATCTTCGGGTGGATGGGGTACCCGATGCAGATCAAGATCGACTTCTTGTGCCGCGACTCGATCCTGGCGGCGCCGATCGTGCTCGATCTCGCGCTGTTCATGGACCTCGCGTCACGCGCCGGTCTATCGGGGATCCAGGAGTGGCTGTCCTTCTACCTGAAGGCGCCTCAGGTCCCGGAGGGTCTCTATCCGGAGCACGACATCTTCATCCAGCACATGAAGCTGAAGAACACGATTCGCTGGATGGCCGGGGAGGACCAGATCACGCACCTCGGGGCCGACTACAACGAGGACTAGCGGCCGATCGGGCTCCATCCCGGCGTGACCGCGTGATGGATCGCAGCATAATCAACGGAAATCGGCGCCGACTGGGCGCCGATTGCTTCATATGGAGGTCGAGGCGCACGTGACCGATGCGGTTGGTACCAGCGGGCTGTTCATCGCGTTCGAAGGCGGCGAGGGGGCGGGGAAGTCGACCCATCTCAGGCGCCTCACCGAGCGCCTTGACCGTCTTGGCGTGGCCCACCTCCTCGTGCGCGAGCCGGGCGGCACGCCTGCGGGCGAGAGGATTCGGCAGATCGTGCTCGATCCCACGACCCCGATCTTCGCCGAGACGGAGCTCCTTCTCTACCTGGCATCTCGGGCTGAATTCGTGAACCGGCTGGTGCGCCCCGCTCTCGAACGGGGCGAACTCGTCCTGGCGGACCGTTTCGAGATGTCCACGTACGCCTATCAGGGCCTCGCGCGGGGGCTCGGCCTCGACCGGGTGAAGGACCTCAACGCGTTCGCGACGGGAGGGCTGAAGCCGGACGGCACGGTCCTGCTGGCCCTCGATGCCGACGTGGGCAGGGGGAGACAGCGTGGTCAGGCCGACCGGCTGGAACAGGAACACGCCGACTTTCATCGCGCGGTCGCGCGGGCATACGCGGCGTTGGCCGAATCCGAGCCGGGCGTGATCACGATCAGCAGCGACGGTCCTCTGGAGGAAGTACAGGAGCGGCTGTGGACGGCGTTGTCAGCCCGCTGGCCGGACCGGTTTCCGCCCGGGGGGTGAAACCTTTTGGGTTGCCATGAGTTTCAAAGAAGGGCGTGCGCGTGTGGACGTCGTGCCCGACGGATATGAACGGTCGAGTGGAGGTGCAATGAAGCTGAGGAGTTCCTGGACGATTCCGGTCGCGGGTCTGTTCGCGGTGCTCGCGAGCGGGGGCTGGCTGCTGCAGGAAAGTGCAGGACCGTCCGCGTCCGAGGCACTTCTCGAGACCGTGGTGCACCGTGTCGCGGACAACTTCGTGGAGGAAGTGTCTGCGCAGGAGCTCTACGACAAGGCCATTGACGGCTTGCTGTTCGAGCTGGGCGACCCGTACGCGGCCTTCATTCGGGCGGAGGACCAGACAACGGCCCTGCTGTCGAACAGCTACGGCGGCGTGGGGATGCGGATCCTGGCGGAGGAGGAAGGGATCACGGTGCTCAGCATCATCCCGAACAGCCCCTCTTCCGCGCTCGGCCTGATGGCCAACGACCGCATCGTGGAGGTCGACGGCGACTCGACCATCGGCTGGAGCCAGGTGGATGCGGTGTCCTCGCTGCGAGGCCCGAAAGGCGAGGCCGTCGAGGTCACCGTGCTCAGGGAAGGGGAGCCGGAGCTGCTTCACTTCTCGATCGTGCGGGATGACGTCCATATCGTGGCCACACAATCCCTGATTCTGTCCGATGACGTCGGATACGTGTTTCTGCAGCAATTCAGTCGCCAGGCAACGCAGGAATTGCAGGTCGCGATCAACGACCTGCTGGCGCGCGGCGCGAAGTCGCTGGTTTTGGACCTTCGCTTCAACGTCGGCGGCATTCTGCGCGAGGCGGTCGAGATCTCGGACCTGTTCCTGGAGCAGGGAGAGATGGTCGTCGATACGCGGGCCCGTGATCCGCGCGACAGCTACACCTTCTCTGCGCCCGGACCGGATCGATATCCCGGGCTTCCGGTCGTCGTGCTGGTCAACACATGGTCGGCCAGCGCCTCCGAGATCGTGGCCGGGGCGCTCCAGGATCACGATCGAGCCCTGGTGCTGGGCACGCGGACGTTCGGCAAAGGGGTGATGCAAAGCGTGTTTCCGCTTCCAGGCGGGAACTACCTGCGACTCACGACAGGTACGTGGTACACCCCATCCGGACGCTCCATCCACCGGTCGCGGGGCG
>JBDHBK010000391.1:0-2895 GCA_039592635.1 Gemmatimonadota bacterium | reverse complement strand
TTCCTGGCCGATGGCCTGGCCCACTCCAGCCGCTGCACAGAGAACGGCAGCCAAGAGCCACTGCCGGGACAGAGTCTTCCACTTCACGCTCAAATTCCCTCCCAGGATACCGGGGCGATCCACCATGTCGGACCAACCCTCCGGACGGTGTATTCCGCATACCCGCACCGGGTTCCACTCTTTACCCTGTCGGGCACGAGAAATGCAAAGTAAAGGGTGGTCACGATGCCAACCCAAGAGGAGGCAATCGGATTGAGTACGGCGGCATGCCCTATTTGCGGGCGCAAAGCGGCCCCAGATAACCGGTATTGCGAGACTTGCGACTTTCAGGCCCACCCCACGCCAGCCGGGGGCGATTCTGGGCATGTTGCGAGAACTCGTGCCGCATCCGGCAATAAATCCGCCGAAGTTCGAATATTTCTGGGTGTATTCATGCTCGCCGCCCTCACGACCACCGTGCTCGGAATGGGCGGACCGCTGGGTTTCCCGGCCCTGCGAGAGAGCTTAGGGCTCGCCGAGCTGGAGGTTCAACCCGACCGGGGAGAGGTTCGCTGGGTACACGTGACGTCTCGCATCCGCTCGGACCGCAGCACCAAGAGCCAGATCGTCGGACGCCTGAAGCCGGGCGACAGCGTGCGGGTGGACCACGCAGAAGCCGGTTGGTACGCCGTGTTTCCGCTTACCACAGCCACGCAGAGCGAGCCAACGGCAATCGGCTACGTGTACGGCGAACTCCTGAAGGACGAGCCGCCACCCGATGTCACGGTGCCCCTGGTACGTATTCTGCCTTAGCCGCGCTCAGCGCAGGTCCTACTACGCCGCATCGTCTCAGCTCACCTTCCCCTGCGACGGCTTATCCACCGGTAGAGCCATAGAGCCAGTCCCGTGAGCAGAAGCGCCAATCCCGGAACTCCGAGGGCGAACGCTGCAAAGCCCCAGGCATAGGTCGAGGCCACCGACTCAGACGTCACATTCCACACCCACGTCGCAACGGGCAGGGCCAGGAAGCCCACGCCGATCTGCATCAGGAGCGCCGGGCCGCGGCCCGCCAGGGACGATTCGCCATCAGCGTTCGCGCCCGCCGTCCACATCAGCAACAGGCCGAACGTGATGAGGGCAGGCCCTTCGAACATCCACCCGTCGACCGTCGGCGGGGTCTGCCCGGACCCGGGCGCGAGGACCCTCCACGTGGCCACCATTCCGATCCCCGTGATCAGAAAGCCGGCGAGCCTGGTCGTCCAACGAATCCACGGCCGCATTGTGCTCCTCCCGGTCGGGTGCCCTGCGTAGTGCAGCAAACTAGCCGGCGAGCCGGGACCGCTCCAGTGCACGTACGAGGAACCCCCCGTCGGTTCGAGGGTTCACGGAAACGCGCGGGCGGCCGCGAACCGATCGGCCGACCCGGCGCACGAATCACTCCAGGCAGAATTGGACGCACCATGCTCAGAGCGCTTTGCATACCTCTCTTCCTTCTGTTGGCGGGCTGCGGCACGGAGGACCCCTTCGACGCACCCGAGCTTCCGAGCGACGTCGGGGTGGCGGGCGACGGGAATCTCTCAGAGGTACTCGAGCCCATTCGTGCGGGGTGGGACGTGCCGAGTCTGGGGGCCCTCATGATCGTCCAGGGGCAGGTGCTCGAGACGGCCGCCGTCGGTCGCCGGTCGCTGTCCTCGTCCGAGCGCGTGACCACGCAGGACCTGTGGCATATCGGAGACCTCACCAAATCGATGACCGCCACCCTCGCGGGCGTGCTGGTGGAGGACGGCCTCCTCGACTGGACGACCACCGTGGAGCAGGCGATGCCCGATGTGGCCGCCGTGATTCGTGTGGAGTATCAGGACGTCCGACTCGAGGAACTGCTCTCGCACACCTCGGGCCTCGGGAGCGACATCACCAGCACGAACTGGTGGAGCCCGCTTCCGCATTCGGACCCGCTGCCGGATCAACGCGTGGCCCTGTCCACCGAGCTGATGCAGAACCAGGCCGGGGCGCCGCGGGGCGAGTTCCTGTACAGCAATGCCGGCTATGTCGTCGCCGGCGCCATGATCGAGCGGGTGACGGGCGAGCAGTGGGAGGACCTGGTGGTTACCCGCGTATTCAATCCGCTCGGGATGTTCACCGCGAGCTTCGGGGCCCCGGGCCGCGCGGACAGCTTCCTGCAGCCCTGGGGGCACGCGCTCGAGAATGGCAACTACTCGCCGGTGGAGCCGGGACCGGATGCGGACAACCCCGAGGTCGTCGGACCCGCGGGTACCGTTCATATGTCGATGGCCGACTTTGCCCGGTATGCGGCCGCCCACATCTCCGGGGCGCGAGGAATGGACGGACTGGTCACCGCCGAGACGTTCGCGAGGCTTCACCAGCAGACGCCGGGTACGGCGTCCGGGCTGGGCTGGTTCCTGGCGGTCAGGGTATGGGCCAACGGAATCGCATTGCACCACGAGGGAAGCAACCAGTTGTGGTACGCCAACACGTGGCTGGCTGCCAACCGCGATTTCGGAGTGCTCGCGGTCACGAACGCGGGTGAGGGCCGAGCGTTTGAAGCGACGCAGGCGACCGTCGATGCCCTCGTCGAGAGGTTCGAAGCGGCACAGGCTCCGTAGGCTCGGGTCGACTTCCCAGGGTGGCTCAAAAAAAGCGGGCGGGGAGTCTCGACCTCCGCCCGCTTCTCCATCAGTGTCCGGTGGCAACCCCGGGGTCAGGCGCCAGCCGCCCGCACACCTGCGCGCGCTCCGCGGAACTTCGAGAAGCCGCCTCGCCCCCGCGCACCGTCCTCACCGCGCAATCCCTCGCCTCCGCGGCCACTGGCCCGGTGACGGGCGAACGACCGCACCAGCGAGTGATGCAGAATCCATATCTCCGCCTGGTCGTCGTCGAGTACATCGAGCAGGGCCT
>JBDHBK010000390.1:0-2895 GCA_039592635.1 Gemmatimonadota bacterium | reverse complement strand
CACCGACGACGCCGCCTACGACGAGTACCTGCTCGGACGGGAGAAGTGGCGGTCACGCGAGATCCCGGCCCTGATCGAGGCGATCGACCACTTCCACGCCTCGATCGCGCGGGACTCAACGTTTGCTCTTGCGTGGAGTGGACTGGCGGACGCGATCGACGCCCTGGCCTGGCGTGAGACCGAGTACGAGATCCTGGTGCCTCAGGGTCGCAGCGCAGCGCTGAGGGCGCTCGCGATCGACCCCGAATTGGCCGAGGCGTGGGTGTCGGCCGGAATCCTGGCGTATGAGTTCGACGGCGACTGGCAGACCGGCGAGTTCGCCCTCCGGCGAGCCCTCGCTCTCCGACCCTCGTACGCCTTTGCGCAGCAACAGCTGTCCGGCCTCCTCCGCAACAGGGGACGAGTCGAGGAAGCCGAGCCATATGTTGAGAAAGCGGTAGAGTTGGATCCGCTATCGGCAATGATCCGTGAAGCATATGCGCTCTATTATCTGTGCGCGGGGAACCCGGTGGACGCCCGCAGGCAGCAGGAAATCGCCGCGGAACTCGGGCCCGGAAGCGTACACCACCTCGGGCTGGTGTGGTACGCCAAGTTGCTCCGGATGGAACCGGAGGAGGCTGCCACGGCGGCCGAGTCGTTCGCCCGCGCTCGCGGCATTCCGGCCCCGGAAGAGTGGCGGATCATCGGAACCTCTATCGCGGGTGGGACGCGGCTGGCGAACGCGCTCGCGCTCGTCGATCGAACAGAAGAGCTCGATGACTTCGAGGAGCACCAGCTCCGGCTCGCACTCGGCGACCACCGGGGGTACCTGGACTGGCTCGAGGGCGAGTGGGAGGCAGGCGCCGCTGACCTGACCCGGATCGGGGTTGCACCGCAGTACGATCCGCTTCGAGAAGACCCGCGCTTCATCGCGATCGTACAGGACCTCCAGCTTCCGAACGGCTACGACCCGTTCACGAAGACGGCAAACTGGCCACCCAGCGCTCCCAAGCCGTCAGAAATCCAGCCTCCGTCGTATCGAGCAGATTCAGCAGCTGATCCTGAGTCGTGACCTCCAGGGCAGCCCGCAGCGTCTCTCGGCCCCACCGATCGTCGATGTAGGCCACGAGCGAGCCCGCGACGCCGTATCGGTACGGGCCCGACCACGCTTCGGCGAGGTTCTCTGGGCCTTCGCCTTCGGAGAGCGCTTCAGCGGCCCGTCCCGCATGGGCAGCCTCCAGCTGGCCCGAGATGTACGTGGCCAGTCCCTCGATGAACCACCCCAGGTCCTCGAGAAGGCCCACGTCGTCTGACGGATTGACCTGGCCATGGAACACGTGCACGGCCTCGTGCGTGACCAGGAGGCGCCGGTGCTCTTCGTCGGCGGGGTCGTGCTCGCAGGCTTCGGCCTCCCAGACGCCGGGCGACAGAAGGAACAGGGAGTGATCGTCGGCCGCGCCCACCATCCAGCAGGCCGTCTCCGGGATCCCCCATGCCTCTCGAAGAGCGACCGTGAAGCCCTCGCGGTGCCCGAAGATCTGCACGGAGACCGTATCCGGGAATCGGCCGAGCATGGCTCCGATCCGATCCTCCGCCCACGCGAGATCGGCGGACACGTCCTCGACGACGGCTTCGGGAACTCCGGGGCTGCTGACGCGCCACGGGCCGGGCGTGTCCTGCGCGACGGCCGAGGCCGCCGGGCCGAGTGCGAACACGAGGGACAGAGCGAGCGGGGCGAAAGGCATCTTGTTCATGGGGATCCTCGGTTGCGGGGACCATTGCTCCCACGGCCGTACGATTACCGTGCATCGCGGGTTTCCAACCGCCCCGTGAGGAGGCGGCAATCAGAAGGCGTTGAACCGAAGGCAGCCGGCTCCACCTTGCTGTTCAGCCCGCCTTTCTGCGATCTTCGGCGCAGGGGTAGACGTCACAAACAGCGAAAGGACGCAGGGACTTGAGCGAAGGGCCGGAGCGTCTCCGCAAGGAACTGGGACTGTTCGACGTATACGCGATCAGTACCGGAGCGATGTTCAGCTCGGGGTTCTTCCTCCTTCCGGGACTGGCTGCCGCCAAGACCGGACCCTCGGTGGCACTCGCCTACCTGGTGGCCGGCCTCTTCATCCTCCCGGCGATGTTCAGCGTGGCCGAACTCGCGACGGCGATGCCGCGGGCCGGCGGAGCCTACTACTTCCTGGATCGGGCGCTCGGACCGCTGGTCGGAACGGTCGGCGGGCTGGGTACGTGGCTCGCGCTGGTGCTGAAGAGCGCGTTCGCGCTCGTGGGAATGGGTGCGTACCTCGGCATCTATTTCGAAATACCTATCAAGCCGCTGGCCATCGGACTGACGATCGCCTTCATGCTGATCAACATCGTGGGTGCGAAGGAGACGAGCGGCCTGCAGCGCGCGCTGGTCACGGCGCTCGTGGCCATCATGGCGTTCTTCATCGTGCAGGGACTGGTCTTCGTGTCGACCGACGTGGCGGCGAGCGGAGCCTCTGCCCGCGAGCGGTTCAGTCCGTTTCTCGCCTTCGGCTTCCAGGGTTTCATGGCGACGGTGGGTTTCGTCTTCGTGTCCTACGCCGGCCTCACGAAGGTGGCGAGCGTGGCCGAGGAGATCCGCAACCCCGATCGCAATATTCCGCTCGGCATGGTGCTGTCGCTCGCCACCGCGGCCTTCGTCTACACGGTGGGCGTGCTGATCATCGTGGCGGTGCTGCCGGCCGACGAGCTCCGGCACGACCTCACCCCGGTGGCCACCGCGGCGCAGGCCTTCTTCGAGTGGCTGCCCGGCGGGCTGGGTGTGATGCTGATCGTCGCGGCCGCGATCGCCGCCTTCGCCTCCACGGGCAACGCGGGCATTCTCTCGGCGTCACGCTATCCACTGGCGATGGCCCGGGACCGCCTCGTATCCGCGCG
>JBDHBK010000389.1:0-3638 GCA_039592635.1 Gemmatimonadota bacterium | reverse complement strand
AGATCCTTCACGTAGATGTGGCCGAGCGCCTGGAACGCGACCCGGTCGCCGCGAGGAGACGCCTCGACCCAGCGCAGCATCTTCGGGCGGAACGCCTCCGGTGCCACCTCGACCGGGGCTCGGACCACCTCCAGCGCTGGCAGCGTAGTGCTCACCTGGAACGGGATCTCGACCGCGTCGCCGGTGGAGATGTCCAGCCGCCGGATCTTGCCGGCGGACCAGAAGACCAGCGATTCCGAATCCGGAGTCCATGCGATGCCGGGATATACACCGTGTACGGCCCAGGTCTCCTGCAGGTCCCGCTCCAGCTCCTCGTAGACCGGCCACTCGTCTCCCGACTCCATGTCGTACAGAAACAGCATGCTCTGGAAGCGGACTCGCCGGATGTAGGCCATGTACTTGCCGTCCGGCGACGGCGTCGGGCGGATGGCCCCGCCCGGACCACCCAGGAACCGATCCGAGTCTCCTGTCTCACGATCCACGCGGAAGATAGCATAGATCCCCGCGTTGGAGTCCTTGTCGTACTCGAAATAGTCGCCGGGGGTGGCGTCGCGACTGTAGTACAGGTACTGGCCATCGGGAGAGAACGCGGGCTCGCCGACGTCCTTCTGCTGATTCGGACGCTCCGTCATCTGCAGCCCGTCTCCGCCCGTCCGGTGGTACAGCCAGATCTCGCCTGCCCCGAGG
This sequence comes from Gemmatimonadota bacterium, assembly GCA_039592635.1. Classification (GTDB taxonomy): domain Bacteria; phylum Gemmatimonadota; class Gemmatimonadetes; order Palauibacterales; family Palauibacteraceae; genus Benthicola. Next base: position 2,951 of record JBDHBK010000389.1, on the reverse strand, counting down.
GAACGGGTGGACGTAAAGTGCTTGCGGGCCGCGATGAACTCCGAATCGGTGCTTGCGGGCCGCGATGAACTCCGAATCGGGAGTCCACGCCGGGCTGTTCAGCAGTCGGAAATCCTCGTTGCTCACCTGTTGGGGATCCGACCCGTCCCGGTTCATGATCCAGATGTTGTCGCCGCCGGCCCGGTCGCTGGTGAAGGCGATGAACCGCCCGTCCGGGCTGTACCGGGGCTGCATGTCCCAGGCAAAGCCCGAGGTCAGGGCACGCGCCTCACCACCCTCGCTAGGGATCACGTACAGGTCGCCGAGGAGATCGAACACCACTTCCCGTCCGTCCGGGCTGACGTCCACGCTCATCCAGGTGCCTTCGTCGGTGTCGATCGGGATGTCGAACCGAGGTCCTGGCGGGTCGGTGACATCCCAGGCGTCTCCTCCCGCACCCGCGTCGTCCTGGGCGATCGCCGGAGCGGCAACCAACAGAATGGGCAGCAGGGACAGCAGGAAGCGGCCCACGTTGACGGATGCTGAGAGCATGGTTCCTCCGGCGGGTGTTTGACGGTCAGTTCGTCTCGCAGCGGCATGATAGTCGGCCGCGCGGCTCCCGGCTATTATGGCGACCGGCTGACGCGGCCTGCAAAGGAAAGCCCCCGTCGTCGGCCGAAGCGACGGCGGGGGCTCAGTGTGATCAAAGCGCCACTCGGGCGCGCGGCCTACATGGCGATCGTCAGACCCGCCTGCACGTCACCCTGCCAGAAGCCCCACCCGCTCAGGCCGACGCCGCATCCTCCGGTGCCACACCAGAAGCCGCTGCCGGAACTGAGGATCGTGCTGTAGAGATGGCCCGCGAGGCGAATGCCGATGCGTTCCGAGGGGAAGATCTTCACGCCGCCGCCGAACACCATCGAGAAGAACGTCTCGCTGGATCGCTGCGGAGCGTCATCGTCCAGCTGATCGCCCAAACCGTAGTATGTGAAGCCGAGGGTGCCGGAAACGAACGGCCGCACCGTCGCTGTCGGATCGAAACGATACTGCCCACCGAACTGCCACACGTTTACCGAGGTGGAGTAGATGGGTCGCTTGCCGACCTGCCACTCGTCATACACGAGTTCCGTGTCCATCCGGGTGTACGACGCTTCGAGTTCCGTGTTGCGGTTCAGCACGAAGTCCAGCACGAGGCCGTAGTTCATATCGTCCTTGACGCTCAAGCTTCCGTTCCGGACGTTTACTTCGCCGCCGAACATGTATCCCACAAACGGGGTGAGTTCGACCTTGTGCGACTGGGCGGCCGCCGGTAGCGCGGACCCTGCCAAGGCAACCAGCGCCGCCGTGAGCGCCATGCACCGATTCCTCATCGTCATCCCCTGCTCCTTGGAAGCGCGGTCGACAAACCGCGAAGAAACGTTCTGGTTTGATTCGGGGGCCGAAGATACGTTGGCCTCGTAAGTGAAGCGAGTCTCCTGCTTGCGAGACGCGAACCCCGAGGAACCGCGATGGCTTTGAATCCCGTGCCCACTGAGCTCACAACGGCCGCCACCGACGCCATTCTCGCGCTGCTGGCCCTGTACTGCATCCGTTGGCTCGGCGCCCGGCGCTCGGCCGATCCGGCCAAAGTCACACTCTGGATCCTGGTTCTCGCTCTCCTGGCCGTGGCTTCGCTCCTGGGAGCGGTAGCGCACGGGTTTGATCTCTCTGCGGACACGCTGTACCTGCTGTGGCAGCCCCTCTTCCTGTCGCTCGGCCTCGTGGTCGCGCTGTTCGTGGTCGCTGCCACGTACGACGGACTGGGACCGGCCCCCGCACGCCGGCTGATGATCCCGGCGCTGGTGGCAGGGGCCTGCTTCTACCTCGTAACGCTCCTTTTCCCGGGCACCTTTCTCGTATTCGTCCTTTACGAAGCCGCGGCCATGCTGGCCGCCCTGGCCCTGTATTTCAGGCTCGCTATCGCGACCAGCAGGCGCTGGGCGTGGCTCATGGTGCTGGGTATCGCGCTCAACATCGCCGCCGCCGGGATTCAGGCCTCGGGTACCATTCGGCTGAACCTCGGCGTACCTCTGGACCACAACGGCGTGTTTCACCTGGTGCAGATGGTGGCGATCGTGGTACTCGTGGCTGGTGTCGGAAAGAGCCTGGACGAGACCGAATCACCTTCGACGGAGCCGTGACCGATGCGCTATAAGCTGCTGGGTAGAAGTGGACTCAGGGTGTCTGAGCTGGCCTTGGGCACCATGACGTTCGGACCCGAATGGGGCTGGGGCGCGTCCAAGGACGAGAGCCGCCGCATGTTCGACGCGTACGGTGAGGCGGGAGGCAACTTCCTCGATACGGCAAACCGGTATACCGAGGGCACCAGCGAGAAGTACGTGGGCGAGTTCATCGCATCCGACAGGGATCACTGGGTCGTCGCGACCAAGTACACCCTCTGGATGCGACGGGATGACCCCAACTTCAGCGGCAACCACCGCAAGAACATGGTGCAGGCCCTGGACGCCAGCCTGAAACGCCTGGGAACCGACTACATCGATCTGTACTGGGTGCACGCATGGGATTTCACCACTCCGACCTCGGAGGTCATGCGGGCGCTCGATGACATGGTTCGCGCTGGCAAGGTCCTTCACGTAGGCATCTCCGATACGCCGGCCTGGGTCGTATCGCGCGCCAATACCCTGGCCGAGCTTCGCGGCTGGAGCCCGTTCGTAGCGCTCCAGCTGCGCTACAGCCTGATCGATCGGACGGCTGAGCGGGACCTGATCCCCATGGCTCGCGCCATGGACATGGCCGTCACTCCGTGGAGCATCCTCGGAGCCGGCACGCTGACCGGAAAATACAGCCGCGGGGCGGCTCCAGAGGAGGGGCGGGCGAAGGAAGGAGCGGCGACGGACGAGCGAAACCTCAGCATCGCCGACGCGGTCGTCGGCATCGCGGGTGAGATCGGATGCACCCCGTCACAGGTCGCG
>JBDHBK010000388.1:0-2903 GCA_039592635.1 Gemmatimonadota bacterium | reverse complement strand
TACCGCGTGACCGGCCTCGAACAGGATGTTCGACGGCTTGATGTCACGGTGGATTACTCCCTTGTCGTGCGCGTACGCCAGCGCGTCGGCCACCTCGCGCGCGATCTTCAGCGAGTCTTCGACCGGCAGAGCGCCCTCCCGCTCCAGCCTTTCCTTGAGGGTGTCTCCTTCCACGTATGGCATGACGAAGAAGAGAAGTCCGTCTGCTTCGCCGGAGTCGATCAGGGTGAGGATGCGCGGGTGGGTGAGTCCGGCCACGATCTCGATCTCGCGCAGGAACCGCTCGTGCCCCACCGAGGCGGCCAACTCCGGGTGCAGGACCTTGAGAGCGACCTTCCGGTTGTGCTTCAGGTCCGTGGCCAGGTACACCGTGGCCATACCGCCCCGGCCGATCTCGCGCTCGATGGCGTACCGGCCGGCCAACGCCTCGGTCAGGCGTGATACCAGGTCAGACACGACGTTTTCTCCGCTGGAGTACTACCGAAAGCCTCGCTCCAGTATAAGAAATTCGTGCGGGACGTGCAGGTCGAGGGTGTTGGAATGCCGCCGGGCCGCTGATCAATAGCGTCAACAGCTCAGAGTGACAGGCCTTTGAGACGTAGACGCTTCTATCTCACTCCGGCCGCTGCGGAAGGCCGAATCTCTCCAGGAACTCCTCGAACCGCGGATCGGCGCCCACCTCGGCCGGGACCCCGCCGATGGGATCGAACCCTATGGCCAGTCGCCAGACGTGGTTCGGCTCATGCACCAGCCACCTGTACGCCGCATCGACATCGCCCAGCGCTCCATACAGGACCGCAAGTCCGAAGGCGTCGAAGCCTGTGACGTCCCCTGCCTCGATCTCGGCTGCGATACGTCGTGCGTCCTCAGTGCGTCCGGCGCGAGCGTATGTGGCGCCGGCAAGCCACCGAAGGAACGGGTACAGCTCAGCCATCCGCTCGTGCGTGTCGATCGCTTCCTCGTGGCGTCCCTCCATCTGCAGGGCCCTCCCAAGAACGAACAGGCCCCATGGCCCGTCGGGATTGAGCTCTAATGTCCGGCGGGCCTGTACCTCGGCTTTCTCCGTCTCTCCGCCGTACAGGTAGCACCAGCCGAGCAGCGCCGATTGGAAGGGGGTGAACGGGTCCAGCTCTTTGGCAAGCTCGTGCTCCGCCACCGCTTCTTCGTAGCGGTCGAGGGTCAGCAGTAGCCAGGCGTAGTGGAAGTGATTCATGGCGATACTGGGGTTCAGTTCGTTGGCCCGGCGGAAGGCCTCTTCGGCGCCCACCCAGTCGTAGTCACCGTAGAACCGGACATCCGCCAGGGCAGACCACGCCTCAGCCAGCGTCGAGTCGAGCCGAACGGCCCGTTCCGCTGCTGCCCGAGCCCGCGCCCACACCTCGGGTGTGGGTAACGGGCCGTGCCCAACCGCGGAGTATCCGAGCGCGAGGCCGGCCCATGCCATGGCGTCGGCCGGATTCTCATCCGTCGCCTCGTGCAGGTACGCAAGGCCCTGCGCGATGTCCTCCGGGGTACCCTTGTTCAGGTGATGCATCCCCTTCAGGTAGGCCTCGTACGTTGCGGGGTCGATGGAGCGGGCTCCACCGAACCGAGTCTCCTCGGCCGGCGTCAGCTCGACATCGGCGCCAGCCGCGATCGAGCGCGCCGCTTCACCGTACATCGAATACAGGCCGGTTATCACTTCATCGTACGAGTCCGACCAGACGAGATCTTCCAGCGGCTCCGCCTCGATCAGCTGTACCTGTATGCGCACGGTGTCGCCGTGCCGCGTCAACGATGAAGCCACTACGCCCCGCACCCCCAGCTCGCTCGCGATTTCGGAGATGGTCTTCTCGGTCTGCCGGTATTGCATGACGGAAGGGCGCGAGATCACGCGGAATCCGCTTATCGCCGCCACGTGATCGATCAGGGCCTGGTGCTGGCCGGCGACGAAGTACTCCTCCTCGCCCGTCAGGTTCTCCGGAGGCAGAACCGCAAGGGGATAGGGTCCCGCGGCCTCGAGAGGCGTGCCGCGCCCGAAAATCCACCACGAAGCGACGACGGCAAGCGCCACGATCGCCACGCCCGCCACTGCCCGGGCCCGAGCCTGCTGGCGGTGACGCGGCCTGAGTTTCTCTGCGCTCTCGGGTTCAGCCAGCGCCCCTTCGAAGTCTCGCGCCGTCGTGTACCGGTCCGCCGCTTGCGGAGCCATCGCCTTCGCGATCACTCCCTCAACGTCCGGTGGCACGCTCTTGCGCCGCACACGCAGGCTCGGCGTCGAGTCCGACGACTTGAGCGCCAGGATCGCATGTGGTGTGGGCCCGTCGAACGGCGCGTCCCCCGCCAGCATCTCCCACAACACGCAACCCAGCGCGTACACGTCCGCACGTCCGTCCACCTCCCCCCCGCTCGCCTGCTCCGGGCTCATGTACTTCGGCGTCCCCACCGCCAGGCCCGTCGCCGTCGCGTCTCCTTCCCCCGCCGCGCCTACTGCGCGCGCCACCCCGAAGTCAGAGATCACCGCGTGGCCCGCCTCGAACAGGATGTTCGACGGCTTGATGTCCCGGTGGATCACGCCCTTCTCGTGCGCATACGCCAGTGCGTCGGCCACTTCCCGCGCAATCCGCAGTGACTCTTCCAGAGGAAGCGCGCCCTCGCGTGTCAGACGTTCTTTCAGGGTCTGGCCTTCCACGTACGGCATCACGTAGAACAGGAGTCCGTCCGCGTCGCCCGAATCGATCAGGGTGAGAATGCGCGGGTGGGTCAGACCGGCCACGATCTCGATCTCGCGCAGGAAGCGCTCGTGTCCCACCGAGGCCGCCAGCTCCGGGTGCAGGACCTTCAGCGCCACCTGGCGATTGTGCTTCAGGTCCGTGGCCAGGTACACCGTGGCCATACCGCCCCGACCGATCTCGCGCTCGATG
>JBDHBK010000387.1:0-2905 GCA_039592635.1 Gemmatimonadota bacterium | reverse complement strand
GGACGGTCTTCCCCGCCCCGCCGAAGCAACTGTTCAGCGAGAATGGGTCCGAACGTCCGGATTCGGTTGTCCACGAGCACGTTTTCCGGAGTCCCGGGGGACCCGAACACGAGGTCGGGTCCGAGGCCGAACGAGACCGGGGGCAGCGTGGTGCCCGGAAGCACCAGGGCGCGGGCCGGGAAGGCCGACGGGCAACCCGCGTCCAGCACGCGCGGGGCGCCCGACAGGACCAGCGATCCGATCCTGAGGCCGGCGGAGCCGAGCACCAGCTCGGTTCCTTCTCCTGCGAAGGCGGCATCGAAGCGCTCCCGGTAACCATCCGGCGGAGGCTCGGGGTACTCGAGCGCCTCGGGTGCGCCATCGACCAGCCGTGCGACCGGCATCGCGAGGACTTCACCCCCGGAGCCACCGGAGCGGACGGCCCAGAGCAGTGGACCGTTCGGAAGCGGGATCTCGGCGCGTTCCGCGGTCTGTTCGGTCGCGGGGGACTCCACGGGCGGAGGCGAGGGGTCCTCCAAGTGTACTGAAGCTCCGCCCCACTCGATCTCGCACCCGCTGGCCGTCACCGACAGGAATGCGACGAGGGCGGTGCGCACGAATCGACGCCCGGTCAGTGGACCCTGAACCTGCATGGTGTACATTGTCATGGCTGGAAGCTACGAGCCCGTCCCCAAGCCGATCAACTGGACCATGGATCGAGTAGCCCTTTTCGCCCACGCGGCCTGCAGCGCCCACGACACCGGATGGGAGCACCCCGAGCACCAGGGTCGCCTTCGGGCGGTGATGTCCGCACTGGGCAAAGCGCTTCCCGAACTCAACGATCGGGTGGCGCCGCTGCACGCGAACCCGGCGCTGCTGACCGACCTCCTGAGGGTGCACACCGACGATCACATCGCTACGGTGCGCGGCGCCTGCCAGCGGGCCGCAGAGAAGGAAGCGATCCTCCATCTGGACGCGGACACGGCGGTGTCGGCACGGTCGTGGGACGGGGCGCTGGGCGCATGCGGAGCAGCGCTCGACGCGATGAGGTGGGTCGGGCGAGGAGAGGGCCCGTCGGCCTTCTGTCCCATCAGACCTCCCGGGCACCACGCCACCGCTGATCGCGCCATGGGTTTCTGCCTGTTCAACAACGTGGCCGTGGCGGCGCGAGCCGCACTCGTCGAGGGGATCGCCCAACGTGTTCTTATCGTGGACTGGGACGTTCACCACGGGAACGGCACCCAGGACATCTTCTACGAGGACCCCGACGTCTTCTACCTGTCGCTGCACCAGCATCCCCAGTACCCGGGAACCGGGCTGGCTCACGAAACAGGGCGCGGCGCGGGCGAGGGCACGACCCTCAACCTGCCGATGGGTGCCGGGTTGGAACCCGACCGGTACGTCGACGCGCTGCTGGGGGCCCTGGACCAGGCGGCCGGGTTCGCACCTGACATGGTGTTCATTTCCGCGGGTTTCGACGCAGCGCGAAACGACCCGATTGGGGGGTTCACGCTCGAACCCGAGCACTTCGCCCGCCTGACACACGAAGTGGTCGAGCGCACACGCGCCTCAGCCGGGGGAAAAGTGATCTCTCTGCTGGAGGGAGGATACAACCCGGCGGAGCTGGGTCGCTGCGTGACCGCTCACCTGACCGCTCTGACGGAAGCCGCTGGAGGGGTCCGGGGAGCATGAGTGACGGTGCCGCTGATCCCGGTCTGACGATTCACGCCGTTGTGCGCAACCGGGTGAGCGAGCGAGCCCTGGACGCCGTGCAGGGAGTGGGGGACGGACTGGCGTACCGCCTGGTGGAGTTTGGGGCACTCGCGGCGGTGGTCACGGACGCCGGCGATCCGTCCGCGGACCCCGATGTACTGCGGCGGCACGGCCGGATCGTGGCGCGGCTTCTGCGCCGCAACAGTATCGTTCCTCTCCCGCTCGGATTCGTCGCGCGCGACGAGGAGGTCGTCCGGGTGTTCCTGGAGGGGCAGAGGGTGTCTCTCCTCGAGGCCCTCGAGTACCTGGAGGACGGGTACGAGCTGCGGCTTCACCTGTCAGCCAGGACCGCGGGCCACAGCGAAGACCAGCTGCGCACGGTAGCCCACCACGTCTACGAGCAGCTGCAGCAGCAGGCGCGGGCCGCGCGGATCCTGTCGGAGGGCGGACGCGAACGCCTGCTCAGCGCCGCCTTCCTGATCCCGCGCAGTGAGTGGATCCGCTTCGTCGAGCAGGTTTCTGATTGGGAAGGCCGCTACCCCGCGGTGCGAATGGACGTGACGGGACCCTGGGCGGCCTGGGATTTCATTCACGTGATGCCGGCCGGACCAGAGGCCACCACTCGAGAGGATCCATGAAGCTCACCTGGGAGACGTTCACGATCAGCGCCAAGCACCCCTTCAAGATCAGCCGCGCGGTCAAACAGACCGTCGAGCGGGTGTGGGTGCGCGTTACAGCGGATGGCATGGAGGGTTGGGGCGAAGCCGCTCCATCCCGCTACTACGGAGAGACAGCGGGGACGGTGGTCGCGGCCCTGGAACAGATGCGTCCCGTGATCGAAGGCGCGGCGCATCCCGACCGGCTGGAGACCCTGGAGCGAAGCCTCGCAGGTGCTATCGGACACAACGGTTCGGCGCGTGCCGCCGTGAGCGCGGCCCTGCACGACCTGGCCGGAAAGAACTCCGGATTGCCGCTCTGGAAACTATGGGGGCTCGATCCCTCGGAGGCGCCGCCGAGCTCGTTCACCATCGGTCTGGACGAGCCGGAAGTCGTGCGCCAGAAAGTGGAGGAGGCAGCGGAATACCCAATTCTCAAGGTGAAGCTGGGTACGGACCGGGACGAAGAAATCCTCGCAACGATATGCGATGCGGCATCGCCCGATACGATACTGCGGGTCGATGCGAACGCCGCATGGAGCGCCCGTGAAGCCATC
>JBDHBK010000386.1:0-2930 GCA_039592635.1 Gemmatimonadota bacterium | reverse complement strand
GGCCCGGGAGTCGATTCGGTCGTCGGGGGACTCCGGTCCGTTGCGACCTACGGGCTCGATCCGGCGGCGGATTTCAGAGTCGAGATCGTGACCCGTAGCGAATCGGTGCAGACCTGCCGTCTCGAGTCGGGTGACGGATCGTTCGCCTTCGACCTCGGCGCGCCGGGGGATCACAACGCGCAGAACGCGGGAGCGGCGCTGGCCGTGGGCCTCCGGCTCGGAGTCGACCCGCAGACCCTGTGCGATGCTCTCGCCGGATTCTCCGGGGTCGACCGGAGACTGCAGCGCCTGGGCGACCGTGGCGGGCGGGTGATCCTCGATGACTACGCCCATCACCCGACGGAAGTGAACGTATCGGTCGCCGCCGTGCGCGAGGCATGGCCGGGCCGTCGGCTGGCGGTCGTGTTCCAGCCGCACCTCTACAGTCGTACGCAGCAGATGGCCGCCGAGTTCGCCGAGGCCCTCACGGCCGCGGACGAGGCCCTGGTGCTTCCGATCTACCCGGCGCGGGAGGCGCCGATACCCGGGGTGACCGCCCGATTGGTCACCGACGCCTCGAGGGGCTTCGCGGATGCCGTGACAGCGGACGAAGTCCCCGGCTGGGTGGACGGGCTGCCGCCCGACTCGGTGGTGCTGTTCATGGGAGCCGGCGACGTCACCCTCCTGGCTCACCGGGTGGCGGAAGGGAAGGGAGAGAACGGTGTGGGAGTCTGAGGTGCCCCTGGCCTCCCTGACGCGATACCGCATCGGGGGACCGGCCGAGCGATACGCACGATTCGGTAGCCATGCCGACCTCGCGGCCGGGCTGGAGTCACTCGAAGGCTCTGCGTACCGCGTCCTGGGTTGGGGCGCTAACGTCCTCGTGTCCGATCGGGGCGTCTACGAACCGATCATCTCGCTGTCAGGAGAATTCGACTACCTGGAGATGGCCGCAGATACGGTCGACGCCGGCGGCGCAGCCGGCCTGCCGGCACTCGTCGGCGATGCGCGTCGGGAAGGCAGGGCGGGGTGGGAGTTTCTCGAGGCGGTGCCGGGCACCGTGGGCGGCGGCCTCCGCATGAACGCGGGCTCAGCCGAGACCGGAATATGGGACCGGGTGGTGTGGGCGGAGGCGCTGACACCCTCAGGAGATCGCGTTCGAGTGCAGGCGGAGGAGGCAGGGTCCGCCTACCGATCGGTGCAGCTTCCAGAGGAATGGGTGTTCACCGGGGCACGCCTCACGGCCCCTCCCGGCGATCCGCTGGCCGTAAACGAGGTCCATGCCGAGCGACGCCGCCTCAAGGTCGAAACGCAGGTCTACGAACTTCCATCGTGCGGATCGATATGGAAGAACCCCGGCGGATCGCACGGGTCGGCATGGGAAATCGTGGATCGGGTCGGAATGCGCGGGGCCGTCCGCGGCGGCGCTCAGATCACAGAGAGGCACGCCAACTTCATCGCAAATCTGGGGGATGCGACTGCAGCAGACGTCGTCTGGCTGATGGCCGAGACCCGGCGGCGCGTGCACGAGGCCGAAGGCATCTGGCTCGAGCCTGAGATCCGGCTCTGGGGATTCGAACCCGAGGAGCTGGCATCCGTGGGAGCTGCCTCGTGACCCGGCAGACGCGCCGTCGCCTGGCCATGGTGGGAGCCGCCGCCGTCCTTGGCATCGGGAGCCCGTTCTGGGGGCCGGCTCTGCTGAGGACCGTACCGGCGTTCAACGTAGCCGGGATCGATGTAACGGGGGCTCGCTACGTGCCGGCCGACGCGGCGCGGGCCCTGGCCGGGATCCTCCCCGATGCATCGGCGTGGGACGATCACTCCGAGGCTGAAGCACGTCTCGAGACCCATCCTCTGGTCGAGGAAGCCCGCGTTGTCAGACAGGGCTTCAACCGTTTGTCGATCGAGCTTCGCGAGGTTCGGCCCGTGGCCCTGGTGTCGGCTCCCGCTCTGGAGCCGGTCGATGGCAAGGGGATGCTGCTTCCGTTGGACCCGGCGGTTCACGCACTGGACCTTCCGATCCTTCTGCAGGCCACGGTGGAGGCTGGCCGGGTTTCAGACGAGGACTCCCGGCGTGTGCTGGCCGTGATGGATCGCCTCGACCGCTTGAGCCCGGACTTCGTGCGCCGTGTGTCGGAGATCCACCGCTCGAGCGGGGACGCGATCGAACTCCTGCTCCTCGAGGGAAGCCATGCCGAGACGGTCATCCTTCCGCTCGACGACGCGGACGTGGCATTTCTGCGGGCGGAAGACGCGATCAGCGAATGCGCGCATCGCGGCCGGGTCGTAACGGTCGACGCCCGCTTCCGCGGCCAGGTCGTCGTCGAAATAGAGGAGGCCGCGTGATCGGCCGCGCGCGTTGCCTGGCAGGCCTCGATATCGGCTCTACGGCCACGACGGCTGTTCTGGTCGAGACCGGACCGGGCTGGGAGTCGGCTTCGGATCAGGTCCGGGTACTGGGCGTCGGCGTCGCTCACACCGAGGGAGTGCGGAATCGCAACGTCACTCACATCGAAGCCGCCACGGAATCAGTCCGCGAGGCGTTGCGGGACGCGGAGGACATGGCAGGTGTCGAGGCCGGAGTCGTGTACGCCGGCGTGGCGGGTGATCACATCGAGGTTGGATCGTCGTCCGGAGTGGTGGCCGTGTCCGGGGACGAGGTCGAGCAGCGCGACCTGGACCGGGTGCACGAGGTGGCCCGTGCCATCGTCATCCCTCCAGATCGCGAGCTCCTGCACGCGATTCCCCAGGATTACGTGGTCGATGGCCAGGCGGGAATCCAGGATCCCCGCGGGATGGAGGCCACGCGGCTCGAGTCCGAGGTCTGCGTGGTCACGGCCGGCTCGCCCGCTTGCCAGAACATCCGCAAGGCGATTGACCGGGCGGGCTACAGGACCGAGGAGCCGGTGTTCGCGCCGTTGGCTACGAGCCTTTCCGTGCTCTCCGATGAT
>JBDHBK010000385.1:0-2945 GCA_039592635.1 Gemmatimonadota bacterium | reverse complement strand
GTGTGCGTCGACCGGGGGGACTACGTCGGAGGCCTGGCATCCCTCGACAGGGCCCGCGACTTGTATGCGGAGAATGGTCGTCGAGCGCAGGAAGCGCGCGTTCTCGCACATCGAGCGACGGCCCTCATGGCACTTGGCAGTCTCGACGATGCGAAACAGACGGCCTCAGTGGCCCTGGAGCAGGCGACGGCGGCGGGGTCTCGTCGGGCCGTGGCCTCGGCAGAGGTCACACTTGGAATGATCGAGGCAGCGGCCGGTCAGCCCGGCGCCGGCGATCGCTTGAAGAGAGCCTGCAGCCTGGGCCTCAAGATGGGGAACCGATCGCTGCAGGCGCGCTCGTGGCTGTCTCTGAGCGATGTCGAGACGGATCCCGAGGCGGCGACGAACGCCGTGGCACGTGTGCTCAAGCTCTGCGAGGGATCGGGTCTGGTTCACCTGCAGATCCTGGCCCTCGCCCGCAAGGCCGAGTTGGCCTTTTCCGCTGGTCGCGTTGAGGAAGCTGACGAGTCTTCCCGGCAGGCCGTGGAGATGCTCCGTCGTCACGGGAACGTGCAGGGACCGGAAGAGCGCGTCCTGATGGCCCGGGCCGCGGTGCTGGAAGCGCTGGGGGAGTCGGAAGCCGGAGCCTCATTGAAGGAAGAGGCCGTCGAAATCGTGCTGTCGAGGGCCAAGATGATCTCCGATCCTGACGTGCGTCAGCGGTTTCTCGAGTATCCGGCTCACGCGGCTATCCTGGGGGCTCGCACTCGGTCGCCGGGAGAGGGACGGACTTGAGTTCGGTCAGGGCCCTTCTTCCTCATACCTCTGCTTGAGGCGTTCCACCACGCTCGGATCGGCGAGCCTGGTGGTATCTCCCACCGCCCGTCCCTCGGCGATGTCCTTGAGCAAGCGCTTCGATTCGTGGGAAGATGTCGTTCGGCGTCGGCGTCCAGCACCGCACTTCGGGTCGTTGCGTCCCGTTCGCACCAGACACGCGATGCGGACACCATCATGTAAGTGCCTATATTCTATATAAATGTGGTGCAGGCGGCTGAGTCTCGCGGATGGAATGTCCCTTGCTGCACTGCTACAGGTTGATTGCGATCCCGAGGACGACCTTTGATCAGAGGCTTCCGGCCATGCGAAGATACCCAGCCAAGTTCCTGACCCTGCCGCTGGCGCTGCTCGTCGCGGCGTGCGGCGAACAGACCCCGGACTCCGAGGCGACCGACTTGAGTGACAACGTCCTGTTGGCGGAATGGACCGGCCCATACGGCGGCGTTCCGGCTTTCGACAAGATGGATCTCGCGGCCGTGAAGCCGGCCCTGGAGAAGGGCATGGAACTGGAGCTCGCCGAGATCGACGCGATCGCCAACAATCCGGAACCTCCCACTTTCGAGAACACGATCGTCGCGCTGGAGGGCGTCGGAAAGGACCTCGATCGGGTGGGGACGTATCGCGGCATCTGGAGCTCCAACATGTCGTCGCCGGAGTACCGCGAGATCCAGATGGAGATGGCTCCGAAGATGGCCGCGCACCGGACGAAGATCACGCAGAACACTGCCCTGTTCGATCGCATCCGTGCTGTTTGGGAGAGCGATGAGGTAGAGGAACTGCGACCCGACCAGCAGCGCCTGGCGTGGCTGGTGTACGACGGCTTCGCGCGAAACGGCGCGACACTCGAAGGCGAGGCGAAAGAGCGCTACGCGGAGATCAACCAGGAGCTGGCGGAGTTGCACACGCAGTACGGAAACAACGTGCTGGCGGACGAAGAGGGCTACGTCACGTACCTCTCCGAGGACCAGCTGAGCGGACTGCCGGAGGCGTTCGCGGCCGCGGCAGCTGCGGCAGCGGCAGATCGCGGACATGAAGGCGAGTACGCCATCACCAACACCCGCTCGTCGATGGACCCGTTCCTCACCTTTTCCGACGAGCGCGAGCTGCGTGAGCAGGTCTGGCGCACCTACTACGCCCGCGGGGACAACGGGGACGAACATGACAACAACGCTTTGATTCCGCGGATCCTGGAACTGCGCAACGAGAGAGTCCAGCTGCTCGGCTACGACAATTACGCGGCGTGGCGCCTCGAGAACCGGATGGCCAAGGAGCCGGAGCGGGTGCTCGAGTTCTTGGAAGCGGTGTGGGCGGCGTCCACGGCCAGGGTCGCGGAAGAAGTGGCCGACATGCAGGCGATAGCCGATGCCGAGGGCGCGGGAATCACGATCGAGCCCTGGGACTACCGCTACTACGCCGAGAAGGTGCGCCAGGCGAAGTACGATCTCGACTCGGACGAGGTGAAGCAGTACCTGCAGCTGGCCAACCTGATCGACGCCATGCACTTCGTCGCGGGCGAGCTGTTCCAGTTCGAGTTCTCACAGATCACCGACGGGTTGGTCCCGGTATGGCATGAGGATGTAACGGTCTGGGAGGTGACGGACCGGAACACCGGCGAGCACGTGGGAGTGTGGTACCTGGATCCGTTCGCCCGCCCCGGAAAGCGTTCCGGCGCGTGGGCCACGACGTATCGCAGCCACGAGACCTACGACGGCCTCAAGACCACGCTCGGGTCGAACAACTCGAACTTCATCAAGGGCGCTCCGGGCGAACCGGTCCTCATCTCCTGGGATGACGCCGAGACACTGTTCCACGAGTTCGGGCACGCGTTGCACTACCTGTCGTCGAACGTCGCCTATCCCAGGCTGAACGGGGGAGTGAGGGATTACACCGAGCTCCAATCGCAGCTCATGGAGCGCTGGCTCCAGACCGACGAGGTGATCGACAACTACCTCGTGCACGTCGAGACGGGCGAGCCGATTCCCGACGAGCTGGTCGCCAAGATCCGGAGCGCGGCTACGTTCAACCAGGGATTCGAGACGACCGAGTACACCGCCTCGGCGATCATGGACATGAAGTACCACACCATGGATCCGTCGGGGCTCGACGTGGACGCCTTCGAGCGCGAAGCC
>JBDHBK010000384.1:0-2946 GCA_039592635.1 Gemmatimonadota bacterium | reverse complement strand
CAGCCACTCCGAACCGTCCCTCACCCAGCTTCGCACCGGTGCCGCGCGGATCTCCCTTAGCGCGTCAGAGAGGAAGGGGATCCGCTTCCCGATCGTGCCTGTCGGGATCGTAGCGCGGCAGAAGCAGACCTTCCGGTCGGAGTGCGCCGCCCTGGTGGGGGAGCCCGTGCCATGGGACGACCTGGCGGGCCGACCCGAATCGGATACCGAGGCGGTGCGCGAACTGACGGATCGCATCGAGCTCGGTCTTCGCTCGGTCACCGTGAACGTCGAGCGGCTCGAAGACCGTCGGATTGTCGAGTGTGCCGAAGCGATCTTCGCCTCCGAGCAGAAGCTCGATACGTCGCAGGAAACCCGCGTACGCCGGCTCCGTGAGGCGTCCGAAAGTCTCGCCCGCCTCCGGGAGACCCAGCCAGAGGCCGTCGACCGACTGTTCGCCAATATAGAGAACTTCGCCTGGACCCTCGATGTACTCGGCATTCGACCTCGCGATCTCGACCGGACGGCGAGGCTGCACTCGACGGCCGGCTGGTTTCTGCGAGTGTTCGGACTCCTGTTCGTGGGAGGCCCGATCTCAGCTGCAGGACACGTCGTGTTCTTCATCCCCTACCAGTTCACCGACTGGATCGCGACCCGGCCACAGATTCGACTGGAGCGGCAATCCACCTGGAAGCTGCTCGGCGGAGCCGTCCTGTACATCGGCTGGATCGCGCTGCTCTCTCTCGCTGCCGGTGTCTTCCTGGGCCCGAAGTGGGCGATCGGGAGCGCCGTTTGCCTTCCGATTCTGGCGGTCGCCACGCAGATCGTCCGCGATCGCTGGCGCCAGGCCCGAAAACAGGCTCGCCGTTACTTGCTCCTGCGGCGGAAAGGGCGGGTGAGGGAGAGACTTCTCGAACAGCGAGGTGGGCTCGCGCGCTCCCTGGACGAGTTGAGGCGATCCGCCCGCGCTGGCGCAGGTGAACCGTCGGAACCTTGACATGGCCCTCTGTTTCAACGTTTCTGGGGCGTCCCGATACTCATCCACATCCGACGGAGCAAGAGAAATGCGCAAAGTTGTACTCATGTTCGCCCTGGTCCTTCTAGCCCTGCCGACCGCAGCACAGGCTCAGGACAAGGAGCACGCCAAGTCTGCCCTCAAGGAGATGACCCCGAAGTGGCAGGCCGCTTTCAACGCGGGTGATGCGGCTGGTGTCGCGGCCCTGTATACGAAGGACGGCGTCCTGCTTCCCCCGAATTCGGCCCCGGTCGAAGGACGAGAAGCGATCACGGCTTTCTGGGCCGCGATTCTGGAGACGGGCACCACCGGGGAACTGACCCCGCAGCAGATGTACGGTATGGGTGAGAACGCTGCCGAGGTCGGGATGTTCGTCCTGACCGGCGCTGACGGCTCGCATCTCGATCACGGCCACTACACGCTGGTCTATGAGATGGTGGACGGCGAGTGGCAGATCGCGTCCGACATTTGGAACAGCGACATGTCGCAGTAGGAGCAGTTCTGCGGTCAGTCGCTTCGGCTGCCGGAAGCAACCAGTTGAATGCTCGCTAGCGCCCGGCCCCGGCCGGGCGCTAGCGCGTTGGTGGCTCTTTCCCCACACGGCGCCTGGTTGCCGCCCAACGTCCCCCTTCGCGATCTTCAGCACATGTCGAAAACGCGAATAATCATCAAGTCGATGATCGTTGCTGTCCTCCTGGCCATCGGTGCCTTCCTCTGGCTCCGGCCCTCCGAAACCCCGGACGAGTTCGGCGCGACGGCGGACGCCGTCGCCGTCTCCAGTCCCGTCGAGGCCCTGGCCTGGCTGGCCGGTTGCTGGAAGCACGAAGAGCCTGGCTTCCGCCGCGATGAGCAGTGGATGAGACCGAGCGGCGGCACGATGATCGGGATGAGCCGCAGCGTCGCCAAAGACCGAACCGTGGAGCACGAGTATCTTCGGATCGAAGTGCGCGAGGACAAGCTGGCGTACGTGGCCACGCCAAGCGGCCAGGCGGAAGCCGTGTTCCTCCAGGCCGAGATCACGGACCGGATGGTCGCGTTCGAGGCCCCGGGGCACGACTTCCCGCAGAGAATCACCTACGAGCGGATGACCCCTCGCTCGATCCTGGCGTGGATCGAGGGAGACGTCGACGGGGTGTCCCGCGTCATCGAATTTCCGATGACCGAGGCTCGCTGCCCGTAGCTGCGCCCCGACGGGACGGACCGGCAGAGCGCCTCGCGCCCCGGGTCAGACGATCTCGACGAGCTCGATCTTGAAGGTGAGCGCTTCGCCCGCCAACTCGTGATTTGCGTCGACGACGATGCGGGACTCGTCGGCTTCCACCACGCGCGCTGGAACCGGTCTGCCGTCCTGTCCTTCCAGGTGGATCTGCTGCCCGATCTCCGGCTTGAATTCGTCCGGAAGCTGTCCCCGAGTCAGCGTCAGCTTCATTTCCTCGCGGGACTCGCCGTACGCCTGGTCGGCGGGAATCCTGGTGGTCCGGGAATCGCCCGGCTCCATCCCCCGAACCATCTCGTCGAATCCGGGAATCACCATCCCGGCGCCGACCGTGAACTCCAGCGGGTCGCGCCCGACGGAAGAATCGAATTGCGTCTCGTCATCCAGGGTGCCTGTGTAGTGCACGCGCACTACATCACCGTCTTTCGCTTGCGCCACTGTTCTTCCTTTCAAGTGGGTGGTGGCCTGATACTCGATACCGGGCCGCGGAACTTCTCGCAAGCGTCCGACCCACTGGTGGCGGCGGTCAGTCAACCGGTCGAATCCACTCCACATCCAATCGGAACGGGCCTTCGACCTTGTCACCGATCAGGAGTCCGAGCTGGCGGACTTCGCCTGGCACGAGTTCGGGGGCTCCGCGGGGCTTCATGCCCCGGTACGTGGCCTCGAACGCAGAGAAGGGGATCTCGATCGTCTGCCACGCACCGGCCCGGGTCTGAAACTCGGCCATGTACGC
>JBDHBK010000383.1:0-2948 GCA_039592635.1 Gemmatimonadota bacterium | reverse complement strand
CGGGCGGTGGACGCGTCCGAGATGCCGGGCCTGGACGCCGACCGCGTATTCTGGGCGCACGACATCGTCGGGGCAGCGGACGACTCGTGGATGGACGAGGTGGCAGGGCTTCTCACCGGGGAGGTCTACGTGACTATCGACCTCGACGCCTTTGATCCGTCGCTCATTCCGGCCACGGGCACGCCTGAGCCAGGCGGACTCGAGTGGTATCCGGTGAACCGTCTGCTCCGGCGGGTCGTCCGGGCCAGCCGCGTGGTCGGCTTCGATGTGGTAGAGCTTCTCCCGGCCGAGGGGCAACACGCCAGCGCTTTCGCGGCCGCCAAGCTGGTGTACCGGTTCCTGGCCGAGATCGAAGCAGCCCGAGACGCCTGATCCGGCGCTGCCCCGCTACCAGTCCAGCAGCGCCGCGAAGATGAGGGGCGCCACGATCGTGGCGTCCGATTCGATCACGAACATGGGTGTGTCCACGTCCAGCTTCCCCCACGTGATCTTCTCCGAGGGAATCGCGCCGGAGTAGGATCCGTAGCTCGTCGTGGAGTCACTGATCTGACAGAAGTAACCCCAGAACGGGCAGGGACGCCGCAGGTCCTGGTGGATCATGGGGACCACGCAGATCGGGAAGTCACCCGCGATCCCACCGCCGATCTGGAAGAAACCGACCGTCCGCAGGGCCTGATCCGGCGGGACCACCGGATCTCCATCCGTCTCCTCGAGATTCGCGACCGTCTGGCCCATCGTCGTTTCGACGTACCAGTCCGCCAGGGCTGCCATGTACTCCAGTCCGCCTCGAACGATACGGGTTCCCGAAAGCCTGCCGTCGATCGCCCGCCCCACCACGATGTTGCCCATGGTGGAGTCCTCCCAGCCCGGCACGAAGATCGGCAGGTCTTTCTCCGCCGCGGCCACCAGCCATGAATCGGCCGGGTCGATCTGGTACGCGTGTTTGAGCCGGCCCTCGCGGATCAGGCGGTAGAAGTACTCGTGCGGGAACCAGCTCTCTCCTGCCTGGTCCGCTTCCTGCCACAGCCGCAGAACCTCACCCTCGAGGACTCGAAACGCCTCTTCCTCGGGGATGCACGTGTCGGTGACGCGGTTCAATCCCCGGTCCAGCATCTCCCTCTCGCGCTGCGGCGTCAGGTTCCGCCAGTCGGGGACCCGGACGTAGTGGTCGTGCGCCACGAGATTGAACAGGTCCTCCTCCAGGTTGGCGCCCGTGCAGGTGATCGCATGAACAAGGTCCCGCCTGATCATCTCTGCCAGCGACAGCCCGAGTTCCGCCGTACTCATGGCACCCGCCAGGGTCACCATCATGCGACCACCGCCGTCGATGTGCCGACGGTACGCGTCGGTGGCGTCAACCAGCGTGCGTGCGTTGAAATGCCGGTAGTGATTCTCGACGAACTTGCGGACACTCATGGCTGCATCCTGCGCGCAGGGTTGGTGGTCTTCACTCGCGCCGGACACTAGCCGTGAGGTCCCCGGCCTGCAATCGTAATGGGGCGGATGTCGGCGTGCAGGATCGGTACAAAGGAAAGCGGGGCGATGCATGGAAGTCCAGTTCTGGGGAGCGGCCCGGGAGGTTCCCGGATCAATGCACCTGCTGAACGTCGGTGGTCGCCGGATTCTCCTGGATTGCGGCCTGTACCAGGGACGCCGCAAGCACGCGTTCGAGCGAAACCGGGACTTCCCGTTCGAGCCGTCGTCCATCGACGCGGTCGTTCTCAGCCACGCGCACATCGACCATTGCGGCAATCTGCCGACCCTCGTGAAGGCCGGATTCACGGGGAAGATCTACGCCACGCCGGCAACGCGCGATCTGTGCCGCCACATGCTGGTGGATTCGGCGCATATCCAGAAGTCGGATGTCCGGTACGTGAACCGCAGGCGCAAGCGCCAGGGCAAGCGGCCGTTCGAACCGCTCTACCTGATCGGAGACGCTCGCAAGGCCCTGTCCAGGTTTCGGCCGGTACACTACGGGCGCGCGTTCGAGCCGGCGCCCGGTGTGCGAGCGACGTTCATCGACGCGGGCCACATCCTGGGTTCCGCGTCCGTGGTCCTCGACCTCACCGAGGGCAGCCGTACCCGCCGGCTCGTGTTCTCCGGAGACATCGGCCGGAGAGGCCTGCCCATTCTCCGAGACCCGCAGATCGCCAGTGGCGCCGACTACGTCATCATGGAGAGTACCTATGGCGACCGCGAACACGAACCTCCATCGCGCGCCCGTGAGTACCTGAGGGAGTGTGCCGACGCCACGTTCCGGTCCGGCGGCAAGCTCCTGGTTCCATCGTTCGCCCTCGGGCGCACCCAGGAGGTGGTGTACCGCCTGAACCAGCTGTGGGAGGACGGCGAGCTTCCGCCGGTGGACGTTTTCGTGGACAGCCCTCTGGCGATCAACGTGACCGAAGTCTACAGC
The DNA here is from genome assembly GCA_039592635.1 of Gemmatimonadota bacterium. Lineage (GTDB taxonomy): Bacteria > Gemmatimonadota > Gemmatimonadetes > Palauibacterales > Palauibacteraceae > Benthicola. Next base: position 535 of record JBDHBK010000383.1, on the reverse strand, counting down.
GCCCACCCGGAGTGCTACGACCGGGAGATGCTGAACACCATGGCCACCGATTCGGACGGCGACCCGCTGGGATTCCGGCGGCTTCGCTACGTGCGCTCGTCAGACGAGTCCAAGGCCCTGAACACGCGAAGGGGGCCGGCGATCATCATCGCCGCGTCGGGCATGTGCGAGGGAGGCCGGATCCTGCATCACCTCCGCAATCATGTCGGGAATCCGAGCACCACCGTGCTATTCGTGGGCTACCAGGCGCAGCATACCCTTGGACGCCGTCTCCTGGAAGGAAACGACGAGGTCAGAGTGCTGGGGGTCCCGGTCGATGTGCGAGCCCGGATTGAGCGGGCCGACGCGTACAGTGCCCACGCTGATCGCTCGGGACTCCTGGGGTGGGCGGAGGCGGTGCGAGAACAGGGTCAGGTGTCCCGGTACTTCCTCGTGCACGGCGAAGAGGACAGCGCCGAGGCCCTGGCAGAGGATCTGCGCTCAGCCGGAACGGCCCGGGTAGAGGTGCCCGAACGGGGAAGCGCGTTCGAACTGA
>JBDHBK010000382.1:0-4153 GCA_039592635.1 Gemmatimonadota bacterium | reverse complement strand
TCCAGGCCAGCGAACAACCGATCCAACGCGGTGAACGCGTCGATGATGTCGCCGGGGCGCACGAGCACGGGCGGCGGCGTGCGAAACAGCCGGTTTCTGTAGGCCGCCAGGGTGAGCAACTGCTCCTGCTCGTCGGCGTCCAGGGTGACGCCGATCGCCTCCTGTGCGGTGACGCGCGAGCGGCGACACGAGAAGCGCCGGTCTTCCCACCCGCGGTGCATGCCCGGGCTCACGCACGCGAGCTCGGGATCGCTCAGCAGATCGATCACTTCGTTGAACTGAATCGCCTTGGGCACCTGAATTCCGTCCCGGTGCCGATCGACCTCCGGTCCCGGCATTTCGAGCTGAAGCGCGATGGTGGCGGGAAATTGGTCGCGGATCGGATTCAGCCGGTGGACGGTGAGTATCTCTGCGGCCCGCAGGCCCAGGTCAAGCGATTCGCAGAGGGCGACCAGGTCGTCGGCCGCACGGGTGCGGGCTTCCCTGGCCCCGTCCCACAGGCGACGGGCTTCCTCTTCCGGCCCCAGTTCGATGACGTCAGCGAGCGAACTCATACCTGCTACCTCTCTTCGACCGTCAGGCCCGCTCCGAGCGAGCTCCCGAATACCTGGTTCTCCGTCACGGGTACGTGGCATTGGCGGCAGCGCGTGCGCTCCGGGTGGGTCGTGCGAGCTTCCTCCCGCGCCCCCGGCCCGTCGTGGCACGCCACGCAGTTCTCGCGCATCAGGATACGGTGGGGGATGCGCGGCGGCGCGCCCGCTGTAGCCCGGTCACCGGCCGAGAGATCCTGCGGGATGCCCTCGTACTCCGAGTCCACGAACAGACCGTCGGTGGTCACGAAGACGTGGCACTGCCGGCAACGCACGGTGCCCCCGACCTTCGCCGTGTTGTCGTGCGGTGACGCCGGCGCGAAACCGACTCCCGATACAGATTGACCACGCCCATCGTGGCAGGCCGTACAGGCGGCTCCGAAGTTCTCGTGCGGAACCGTTGGCGGCGCGCCGTCATACGCTCTGCGCTCGGCCCGGACGGCGGCCGTGGACTTCACGGCCCCATCCCGATCCGGGACGGGGACCTTGTCCGGGTCCGAACACCCGGCTGCCACGAGGGCCACCAGTGCCAACAGCGGCACGGCGGCTCGTACGGTCACGATCGACGTACGCATTCCGCCTCCTCTCAGGCCCTCTCGACCCGGACTGCGCACTTCTTGTAGTCCGGTTCCTTGGAGATGTTGTCCATCGCGTCGAGGGTGAGGACGTTCGGGAGCCTCGATTCGTCGAAGAACGGGATGAACACCGAACCCTGCGGCGGCTTTCCTCGCCCGTCCACCTGGGCCGGCAGTTCCAACTCGCCGCGCCGGCTCACCACGCGGACCATCTGCCCGGTTCCGACTCCCAGCCGCTGGGCATCGGCCCGATTCAACTCGACGTAGCCCTCTGTGACCGCCTGGTGAAGCTGCTTCACGCGGCGGGTCATGGAGCCGGTGTGCCAGTGTTCCAGCACGCGGCCGGTGCAGAGCCAGAAGGGGTACTCCTCGTCCGGCTCTTCCGCGGGACGGTGCCAGGGGCGAATCCAGAATGCGGCCTTCTCGCCGTATCCCTTGGCCTTGTAGAAATGCACACCCCGGTCCTTCTGCACGTACGGGTCGTGTCCGGCGGCGTACCGGTACCGCGTCTCGACCCCGTCCACGACGGGCCACAGCATGCCGCGCGTCTGCTCGAGCTGCTCGTACGAGGCGACGTCCTTGCCGAGCCCGAGTGTGAAGCTGCGGTACTCCTCGTACATCGGCTTGTGCCAGTCGTCCTCGGGCCATGGGAACAGGTGTTCCATCCCCATCCGCCTGGCCACTTCCATGATCTGCCACGCGTCCTCGGTGGCCTCGCCTGGCGGATCCGCGGCCTTGTGCCAGTGCTGCGTGCGGCGCTCGGTGTTCCCGAACACGCCCTCGCGTTCGACCCAGGCGGCGCAGGGCAGCACCAGGTCGGCCACCTCGGTGGTCGGTGTAGGATAGATGTCGCTCACGATCAGGAAGCGTCCGTCACCCGTCGTGCGCTTGATCCGGTTCAGGTTCGGAATGCTGACCCACGGATTCGTGGTCTGCGTCCACATCACCTTCACCTCGCCCCGCATGAAGGCGCGGAACATGTCCATCGTGTGAAGGCCGGGCTTCGGGTTGATCGTGCCCGCCGGGACGCCCCAGATTTCCTCCGCCCTGGCCCGGTGATCGGGGTTCATCACGACCATGTCCGCCGGCAGCCGGTGCGCCAGCGTTCCCACCTCGCGCACGGTGCCGCACGCCGACGGCTGACCCGTGAGGCTGAAGGGGTTGGCGCCCGGGCGGCTGATCTTGCCGGTGATCAGGTGAAGGTCGGTGATCAGATTGTTCATCCAGGTGCCGCGGGTGTGCTGATTCACGCCCATGCACCAGGTGCTGACCGTGCCGCGCCCGGCATCGCCGTACATCTCGGCCAGGGCCTGGATCTGACCGACCGGGACACCCGAGATCTCGCTCACCCGCTCGGGCGTGTAGTCGGCCAGGAACTCCTCGAGCTCGGCCAGCGAGGCATCGCGCCCCTCGTCCCTGAACCTGTAGTGCGGCGCCGGACCGTCCGACGGATCGAGTCCGAGGCCGTCTTCACCCCACGACCCGAAGCCGATCTGTTCGATATCCTCGATGCCGCGCTTGAAGACGACGTTCTCATCCAGGAACGCCTGGCTGATCTTCCCGTCGCGCACGAGCAGGTGGAGGATGCCGTTGGCCAGGGCCAGATCGCTGCCCGGGATGAACTCCACGTACATGTCCGCGTAGGATATCCACGATCCGGACGCCCGGGTTCTCGCGCTTGTTGGCCAGGATGCGGGAGAACAGGACCGGGTGCATCTCGGCCATGTTGTTGCCCCAGAGGATGAAGTCGTCGCCGACTTCGAAGTCCTCGTAGCACCCCATGGGCTCGTCACTCTGGAACTGCGTCATGAAGCCGGTGACCGCGGAAGCCATGCACAGGCGAGCGTTCGGCTCGACGTTGTTCGACTTCAGTCCGGCCCGGAACCACTTCGAGGCCGCGTACCCGTCGAACACCGTCCACTGCCCGGATCCGTAGATGGCCACCGATTCGGGTCCCGACTCGTCCAGCGCCTCCTGGTACTTCCGGGCGATCAGGTCGAGCGCCTCGTCCCACGAGATCCGTTTCCATGCGTCGCCGTCACGGAGCATCGGGTACTTGAGCCGGTCCTCGCCATAGAGCATGCCGGGAAGGTGGTAGCCCTTCACGCACAACAGGCCTCGGTTCACCGGGCTCTTTTCGTCGCCGCGTACCGTGACGACCTTGCCTTCCTTGACCCCCACCTCGACTCCGCACCCGGTGCCGCAATACCGGCAGGGCGCCTTGCTCCAGGTGAGTTCGTTCTCGTCGACCCCCGCGCCGCTGGCGGCGAGACGGCTCGCCGCCTCCTGGTCCGCGCACGAGAAGGCGGCCAGGCCCGCGGTCGAGGCCCCAACGGTCTTGAGGAAATTTCTGCGTCTCATGACGAATCGTCCCTATTCAGTTTCTCTCGGCGGTTCCGTACCTGCGTTCCATCTCCTCGCGGATCCGGGCCGCTGCTTCTTCAGCGCCCTCCTCGAACCACAGGTGCTCCGGTCGAGCGAGGACATCTTCCACCACCTGCTCCACGGCCGCAGCCTGCGAGCGCAGTCCCGTTTCGCGAGCGTGCTCGATGATCTCACGCGCCTGCGGGATCAGCTCCATGTAGAAGCGCTGGCCGCAGCCTGCGAGCGCAGTCCCGTTTCGCGAGCGTGCTCGATGATCTCACGCGCCTGCGGGATCAGCTCCATGTAGAAGCGCTCGGCGACCTCGTACATGCCGTGCCAGTGGGTGTAGTCCGGGGCCATCATCGAGGCGCCATGACGTGCCCGCCGTCCTTCGTGATGCCACAGGTAGAACCACGTCCACTCGATCTCTTCATCGAAGTTGGTGGGCGTGCGCAGGTCGTTCTGCACCAGGGCGCCCATGATGGCGAGGCCCGGCTTGGCGAACTTCTCGTTGTACAGGATGACCAGGTCGTCATACTGCTTGTAGAACGAGTTGACGTAGCCGTCCGAGTGGCAGTGCGAGCACACTTCCTTCATGCGGTCGCGCTTCTGATCGGCCGAGTC
>JBDHBK010000381.1:0-2965 GCA_039592635.1 Gemmatimonadota bacterium | reverse complement strand
TCCCGAACTCGACCAGCTGCTCCTCGACCTGGGCACGGTCACCCGTGACCACGAGAAGCATGTCGTCCGGGCGGATGTACTCCTGCACGATCCGCTGCACCTCTTCCGGCGTGACCGCGTAGATCCGGTCCACGTAGGTCTCGAGGTAGTCGTCCGGCAGGCCGTGAAGCCGCATGTACGCCAGCTGTCCCACGATCCCGCCGCGGCTCGAGTTCTGAAGCACGAAGATGCCGGCGAGGTAGTTCTGGATGCTGCGCAGCTCCTCCTCGGACGGCGGTTCGTCGGCCAGGCGCTCGATCTCGTAGAAGATCTCGTCCAGCGACGCGCCGGTCACCGCGGTGGTGACGTCGGCCATCTCGACCCAGTAGGCATCGCGGTATCGCGACGAGACCTGGCTGAACGGTGAGTACGTGTAGCCCTTGTCCTCGCGGATGTTGGCCGTGATCCGGGACGCGAACGAGCCTCCCAGCAGGGCGTCCGTGACGGTGAGAGCCACGAAGTCCTCGTGCGACGGATCGACGGTCGGCAGTCCGACCTGGATCGTGGACTGGGGCGCTCCCGGGCGGTCCAGGATGTGAACCGCGCGGCCGGTTACGGGCTCCGGAATGTCCACCGTCGCCGGCGGGCCTTCCTTCCAGCCGCTGAACGCCGCCTCGATCGCCTCCCGGATCGCCGCCTCGTCGAACATCCCGGTCACGTACAGGTGCGAACGAGCGGCGCCGAAATTGGCCTCAAAGAAGCCACGGACCTGCTCGATGGTGTATCCCTGCAGCTGCTCTTCGGTCGGATACAGCCGCCCGTAGGGATGATCCGGATACATCACCGCCCGGAACCGCTCCTGGGTCACCGACTGCGCCCGCGTGCGGGAGATGCTCACCTGCCGGATCCGGTCGGCACGCAACCGGTCCAGCTCGGACTCGGGAAAGGCCGGGTTCAACGTCACGTCGGCAATCAGGGCGACCAGGTCCGTCCCGAACTCGGCGAGCACCGTACCCGATACGCTCGACCGATCCAGCCCCAGCCCGATGTTCAACGAGCCACCCATGCTGGCCGCCTCGCGCGCTATGTCTTCGGCGCTGCGCGACGTCGTGCCTTCCTTCATCAGGTCGCCCATGAGGTCGGCGAGCCATACCTCGTCCGCCGACTCGTCGATGTTCCCGGTGCGGATCACCAGCTGCACCGTCGTCTTGGGAACCTTCCCGTACGGCACCATGGTCACGCCGAGCCCGTTGGGCAGCTCGAACTCGGTGGCCTCGGCGAGGTTGAAGTCTTTCGGCTCTCCGCCGGCTGGCGGCGTCTCCTGCGCGATCGCCATGCCCGCGCTCGCCACCACGGCGAGTCCGCCCAGCAGGGCGGCGAGGCTCTTCGTCGTCGCTCTCATCGTCCCGCCTCCTTATCGCGAGCCGGCGCCGGCCGCTGCGCCACCTTCGGCAGCTCCGGGCTCGACCGTGAGAATGGTCCGGTTCGTGGGCCGCAGGTACTCCTGCGCGGTCTGCAGAATGAGCTCGGGCGTCACCGCCGCGAACTCCTCCTCGATCCGGTTGATCCGGGACGGGTCGTCATCGAACAGGGCGAACGAGGCAAGGAGGTCGGCTCGTCCAAACCCGAACAGTCCCTCCATCGAATTGAGGAGGCTGGACTTGAGCTTGGTGCGCGCCCGGGCCAGGGTCTCCTCGTCCACCGGCTCGGTGCGGATCCGCTCGACGACCTCGTCGGCCGCGGCCAGGATGTCGTCCGCGCTCACGTCGGCGTCGTGAAACAGCGACACGGTCCACAGCATGGGACCCTCGTAATTGTACATGTTGCCGAGGTCGTTCATGCTCCCGCCCACGCCCGCCGTGAAGCCGTCCTCCTGCACCAGGCGCTGGAACAACCGCGAATCCTCGCCCTGGACGAGGATCTGGTCGATCAGGCCGAAGGCCCAGTACTCAGGCGAGTTTCGCTCGGGTGTGTGATACGCGAAGGCGAGAGCCGGGCGCGGGGCCAGGGCGTCCACCTTGCTGGAGCGCTTCTCTTCTTCCTGCCGCGGTTCGCTGATGTCGAACTCGGGCACCTCGGGGCCGGCCGCGATCGGGCCGAAGTACTGCTCGATCCACTGCCGGGCCTCGGCCGGATCGAAATCGCCCACCACGGCCAGGGCCGCATTGTTGGGGGCGTAGAAGGTGTCGAAGAACTCCTGCACGTCTTCCAGGGTGGCCGCCTCGAGGTCCGACAGCTCGCCGTAGAAGTTGTGCGCGTTGTACCAGTTGGTGTTGGCCAGCTGGGGCATGTCGAGCCAGGGAAATCCGCCGTACGGCTGGTTCAGCACGTTCACCTTCACCTCGTTCGACACCACGCCCTGCTGGTTCGTGAGGTTCTCCTGGGTGATCGCGAGTCCCTTCATGCGGTCGGCCTCGGCCCACAGCATGGTCTCGAGCTTGTGCGCCGGGACGATCTCGAAGTAGTTGGTGAAGTCCATGCGGGTGGATCCGTTCAGGACCCCTCCGACTTCCTGCACCAGCCGGACGAACTCCATCTTCCCGAGGTTCTCCGAGCCCTGGAACATCATGTGCTCGAACAGGTGCGCGAACCCGGTGCGATCGCGGGGCTCCAGTCGGAGTCCGACGTTGTAGTAGACGGCCACGGTCACGATGGGGGCCGTATTGTCGGGCGAGAGAACCACCCGGAGACCATTGTCGAGCGTGTAGTACTCGACCGGGACGCTGAACGCGGTGTCGAGTTCAGCCGCTGGCTGGTCAGCCGGCTGGCAGGCGGTCAGGGCCATGGCGACGATCGCCGCCGCGCCGACCCAAAGGCTGGTCCTTCGCATATCGAAGTTCCTCCCCCTGCGAGAATCGAGAGGCCGCCCCGAAGGCGGCCTGTTGTTCACGTCTATACGAACACGCGAGGGGGGAGAGTCGCGTATTGGGGTCTGTGCCAGCCCCGAGATGATGAAGATCGGGCGATCGCGTCATCGCGCCGCACC
>JBDHBK010000380.1:0-2976 GCA_039592635.1 Gemmatimonadota bacterium | reverse complement strand
GTCGATCGGGTGGTAGTCGCGGAACTCAGGCCAGGTCGTTCCACCCTGCGAGTTCTTGCCCACCGAAAGCCTGAGGAATAGTCCCAGGTCCGGAAGCTCGTCGCTATCCACCGACACGCAGAAGTCACGGGCTTCTTCGACCGCGTTTCCTGACGTGTTGCACAGGGGATGAGCGATCTCGTAGAACATGAACTGGCCGTTCGTGTCCCCGCTGCCGTTCGACGCCTCGGGGGCCCCGACATTTCCGTCAATTTGCTCCGATGTTTCGACATCCACGGGGTCGCAAACGGACTGCCCGTTGCTGGCGGCACAGCCTGCATCGATGTAGCTGTCGACAAACTCGGAGTTGCCCTTCGTTCGAACGACGCCGATCAGGTCATCGTTGGCATCGGCCTGACCACGAACTCCGGTGAGCTCACTACCCAGATCGAATTCGAACCACAGCGACGTGTCCGTCTCGTCGGAGCCGCGCGGCAGCTGAACGGCGAGATACAGGTTGTCGTCGTCGTTCATCCACAGGAGGGTCGCCTGTGGCTGGTTGTTGCCTCCTCCCCGGAGGTTCACCGGGAAAGGCGTGCTGTCCGCACAGTCCCACGCGGACTCCCTGATTCCGTCCGGATCCGCCGTGCCCTGGTCGCCACAGACATCGGCCGTGATCGAAATCGGCAGGTCGTTGAGAGCGACCTCATTGACATCGATCGGCTCGAACGGATCCGCGCCGCTGGCAGGGCCGTTCGCGTAACCGTCGGGATAGCCGTCTGTCTCATTCCCATCCGCGTCTGCGGGATTGCGGTCGCAGCTTCCAGGCACGCCCGGCAACTCGTCCTGCAGGAGTCCGTACACGCCGGCCGCCAGCTCACTGCCAGAGCCTGGCACGGCTATACCGCACCCCAACGCCCTTAGCTGCGGACTTCCGGACGATCCAGGCTGCCAGTCGATCCTAGCCGCGCCGTCGGTTCCCGTGAGCACCGAGAAGACGCCCCCAGTCTCATCGCGCCATTCGGTGCCGGCGATCGGGATCAGCGTTCCCGGCGTGGCCGTACCCAGGCCATCCGGATAGAACCAGACGCGGGCGCTGTCGATAGCCGTGCCCGAGTTCTGTACGTCCACCTGCGCGGTCACGGAGTTCCCCAGCCTCACCGTGCCCAGGTTCAGGGATTGAGCGGCCGCGCTCACGAGGACGCCGAGCTGGAAGTCGCTCAATCGCCTCACGCTGCCGCCACCGCCGCTCAGGCTGCCCACCGCCGAGCTCGCGTTCAGCTCATCCGGAGACACGAACTCGGCCAGGTTCTGCCATCCGCTGTCCAGGAGGTCGAGGAAGCCCGTGGCCGCCGGCTCCTCCCAGAGAGGGCAGGTGACGCCGACTTGAGGAAGAACGGTGGTACCGTCATCGTCCTGCTGAATCACGAAGAGCTGAGAGCTGCCCGGTGTCTCGTAGACCGGAGACGTCTCACAGATCTTGATCGTCGAGTTCGACAGGTCCACCGGAACCTCATTCCCTGTGGCTACGTCCTTTGCCACGATGCTGACGGCCTGCCCGAAGAGGGGCACATCGACATCGATGTCTCCGGTGAAGGCCACCGTATACTCGTAGTCGCCGTTGCCCGTGCCGATCTCTACTTCCACCTGCGGCTGTCCGTTGCCTCCGATCCGCAGGGCACCACCAGCATCGTCTATCTGACAGGTCACGCTCGTCGATCCGGCAGCGTCGCACACCAGTTCTACGGTGAAGGTGATCGGCAGGTCGTTGAGAGCAACTTCGTTGTCATCGATCGGCTCGAACGGATCCGTGCCGCTGGCAGGGCCATTCGCGTACCCGTCGGGGTAGCCGTCCGTCGGATTGCCGTCCTCGTCCGTGGGATCGCGGTCGCAGCTTCCAGGCGCGCCCGACAGCTCGTCCTGGAGCAGCCCGTACACGCCGGACGCCAGCTCGGAGTCGGAGCCGGGGACAGCGATACCGCAGCCCAGCGCCTTAAGCTCCCGCGTTCCTACCGCGCCCGGCTTCCAGTCCACGTAGGCCTCACCTGCTGCCCCCGTGACGAATACCGTCTCACCGCCGAAGAACGTCCCGGGATAGGAATCTCCGGGCTCATAGCAGAGCTCGTCCGACCGCAGGTCATTCGGGCAGTTGGCCTCGCCCCCTTCGTCCGGGAAGAAGCGAATGGCCGCTCCCGGTATGGCGCTTCCAGAATTCTCTACATCGACACTGGCGCGGACCGAGTCCGTGTCGCTTCCGACGAAGAGAGTGTCGAGGTCCGTCACTCCACCCACCGGCTCGGCGGCGGCCAGCAGGGTGAGACGGAAGTCGCTGAGGCGCCTCACGCTTCCTCCGCCTCCGCTCAGGCTACCGACGGCCGATGTGGCAACCAGATCCTGGGGCAGCACAGCGGAAGCCAGGGTCTCAAAACCATCCTCGATGAAGCGCATCAGCCCCGAGGCCGAACCGGTCTGGAAAACGGAGCAGTCCGGCGCCGCGATCAGCGGCAGCGCGCTCTGACCCTCCTCGTCTTCCTGTACCACGTGAAGGAGAGTACTGCCCGGCGTTTCATAGGTCCGGCCGAGATCCTCGCAGAACAGAATCGAGGAACCGATCAAGGCCTCGGTTGGCTCGGGACTGGCCGTGACCCGCACGGTTCGCCCGAACCCGGGGGCATCCGTATCCACGTTCCCGTCCACGAACTCCGCCGTCCATACGCGAGCGCCGTTTCCGGCTCCCACCGTGAATGCCACGTTCGGATTGTCGAGTCCGCCAATGTACAGGGCGCCGCCGCCATCGCCGATCAGGCAGGTGACGCTCTCATCTCCCGAGTTGTCACAGGCGTCGTCCGACACGAACAGCTTGATGGGCTGATTGGACCCGCGCTGAATCACGAGCAGCGGATCATCTGATGGCTGATCCAGGTTCGGCTCGTCCCGCAGCCCCACATCACGCCAGTTGACCACCTGCGGGCCGGACCCCAGGTCGACCAGGACCAC
>JBDHBK010000379.1:0-2990 GCA_039592635.1 Gemmatimonadota bacterium | reverse complement strand
AAGCCGGTGGAGACGCCGACCACGGACTGAACCGAAGGCCAGTACCGGCGTCGGTCAGTGAAGTTGAAGGGAGCCCGCTATCCGGCCGGATGGCGGGCTTCTTCTTGCTAGTCGTCCACGGACAGCCGTGCCGCGACGGTGGGATCCGGCTCTACGAAGAGCGTCGACACCCGTTCGGGCAGGACCGCACCGGCGGCAGCCTTTCGAGGTTTGCGCACGTACTTCCGCCGGGTCCAGTCCACCGCCACCATGCCGCTGTGGCGGGCCTCGCTGTGAAGTGCTGCCAGCACCGCAGCCTCCGTCAGGTCCGCGAGCGGCGGATTCTGGTCGCGCTTCTGCCACCGGAGGATCACGTGCGCGCCCGGCGCCTGGCTCGCGTGCAACCAGATATCATCGGGTGCGGAGTGACGGAACGTCAGGGCATCGTTGGTGCGCGATGATCGGCCGACGCGGATCTCGAGACCTCCCGAGGACCGGTACCTTCGGTAGGGCAGAGTCTCGTCGGCGATCGGGCGCCCGGAGCCGCGGGACGCTCCCGCCACCTCTCTCCGCCCGCCGACCATGTCCCACACCTGCTCCGTCGGGCCCTCCGCGAGCAGGGTCTCCAGTCCGGCCTGGAAGCGCGCGATTCGGGCGGCAGTACGCTTCACTCGATCGGGAATCGCGCGTGCCGCACGCTCTCTGCGCCGGGCTCGATCGTACAGCCGATCGGCGTTCCGGATGGCATCGAGCCGCGGGTCGAGAGCTACCTCGACAGCCTCTCCGTCAAAACCCTGCAACGACACGCTGGTCGCGCCCCTCGGGACATCTGCCTTTCGCGCCAGCAGCAGGTTTCCCAGCTCCCGCAGGTGGTCCGCAGACTCGCCATCGAGCTCCCGCAGGAGGGCAGCACGCCTCTTCTCGAGTTCGCCGATCCTCCGGCGTAGCAGGCGCTCCAGGAGCTCCGCCTCGGGTGTGGTCTCGGATCGTGCCGGCTCCCCCTCTCCAGGCAAACCGGAATGGGACCACGCTTCGTTCTCGCTCGCGGCGGTTCTCATCGCCTCCAGGAGACTGTCGAAGCGCCTGGCGTCCGGACTCAATTGGACGGGGTAGGGCTGCCCCCCGCCCCGGCCGGCGAGCAGCCAGGCCTCTCCGGTGGCGGCCCTCATGGCCAGGTAGCGGTCGTAGGAGGCGGCGATGGAATCGGGACCCGGGTCCGTGGCCGCCCCGGCCAGGATCCAGTCGACGTTGAGCGAACTGGTCCACGCGATCGACGTGAGCAGCTTGATTCGCCGCTCAGGCGGCGGAACGGGTTCCAGAAAACCGGCCCATTCTGCAGCACCGGGCGGCTCTTCGGCCCAGGCGCGGGCTCCTTCCGGCCGCACGTAAGGGACGCCTGACCGGAGCGCACGGCCACCGGCGGAACGTGGCCACAACACGTCCTCGACACGGTTGTCCGATCCTCGGGCGAGCACGGCGTTCCACTGGTTGGTGTGCAGCTCTACGAACAGCCGGAACACGGGAGGAAGATCCGCCCGGATGTCTCGCAGGCCACCGGCGAGGTCGAAGACGAGCAGACGCTCGTCGGCTGGAGCGTGGACCCCGATCAGAAAGAGGCGGCGGAAGTCTACTCGGCGGTCATTCGCCCCGGGGCCGGTGGGGAGATCACGGCCCTCGAGGATGAAGCCGGCCGTCGGATGGAGGAGCAGCCCGATCGATCCCGCCACTCCCTCCTCGTCCGCCAGGAGCAGCCAGGCCTCACGTCGTTCGCGATTCAGGCGGAGTCCCTTCACGCGGTGACCGATGCACCGTTTCCGGAGCTCCTCGGCGATTCCAGCGATGAGAGCCGGATCGAACCGGATAGCCAACCGCAGAGTCCTTTCGCCAGTCATCGTTCACGGGTCGCGGCACCGCCACTCGCGACCGCGCCCGTTGTTGGGGTCGCCCGGAATGAATATCTATCTGTAGCTCGTCGGGCACACCCCCGGCGTCGGAGTCGACCTCTGCCAGCATGGAGTCCATCGGGAATGCACTCGGTCATCGAACGAGCGGGCGTGGCAGCCGAGTTGCCGGCCTGGGCCCAGTGTAAGCCACGACGCCGGGAGCACGGGGTCCGGGTCGGGGACCTCCTTTCCTCGTGGGCCAGGGACCTGGACCTTCCGGAGCGCGAGCGAATTCGCTGGCGCGCGGCTGGCGTGCTGCACGATGCTCTGAAGGACGCCCCGCTCGCGGAGCTGTATGATATCGCTGGACAGGATTGGCCCGGCCCGGTCGTGCACGCGCCGGCCTGCGCCGACCGATTGATGGCGGACGGTGTCGAAGATGACTCTCTGCTCGAAGCGATCCGATATCACCCCGTTGGGCACCCCGACCTGGACGCCCTGGGCGAGTACCTGATCCTCGCCGATTACCTGGAGCCGGGCCGCAGCGGCGGCGGTGGGACCAGGGCCCGCCTCAGGGAGCTCCTGCCTGACGGGAGCGCCGAGGTCCTGACCGTCGTGGTGGGTCGGCGACTTCGCAGACTGCTCGACAAGAACCGTCCGCTCATGAGTTGCTCCGTGGACTTCTGGAACCGGCTGGTGAGGCAATGATCGCCCGGGCGCAGACCGTGCTGCTGGTACTGGTGCTGCTGGGGGCGGGCGTTCTGCTGGGGTCGTTCCTCCTGGAATGGCGCGGCCAGGAACTGGCGGTTCCTACATCGCGTCCCGACTTCGAAGGACTTCCGTCGTCCATTTCGCCCGAGTCGTACACGGAACGCATCAGCGTCGAGGTACTGAACGGGGCCGGCGTGCCCGGCGCCGCGGCTCTGATCACGGAGGCCTTGCGCGATGCCGGCTACGACGTGAAGACGTTCGGGAACGCCCCCAGCTTCGAGTACGAGGAGACCCTCGTGATCGATCGGTCGGAGCGATCGGGCGCCGCCCGTTCCGTGGCCGATGCCCTCGGGGTGGACGAGGTCCGCAGTGAGCCCCAGCCAGCATTGTACCTCGACGCGACGATCATCCTCGGTA
>JBDHBK010000378.1:0-3001 GCA_039592635.1 Gemmatimonadota bacterium | reverse complement strand
CTACGCGGGCACCGAGTTCCTCGATCACACCTGCGAAACGGTGCATCCCGAGGAGGACGTGGGCGCGATGGCCGTGAGCACGGAGACGGGCAACCTGATTCCGGTGATCGGCTACGCCGCTGGGGAGATTTGCCCGTTCGACGTGGACAACCCGATGGTTCGCTCGATCAGCGGCTCCATGGTGTTCAACAACAACGGACCCGGCGGGGCGCCCGGTGCGGGCGTGTCACGCAATCCGGCTTCCGCGTCCGTGGACACGGTGATCCTGGCCGACCGGATCACGGGGCCAGTCGAACCGCTGCGCGACACCGGAGTCTCGTTCTACCTCAGGGACGCGAGCGTCAAGAACAACTTCACCTACTTTTACTCGGTCTCGGCCTTCGACGTAAACTCAATGGCCTCGGGCCCGCACACGCTGCGTTCGGCACAGGTCACCCAGTCCACCACGCCGCGGGCCTCGAACTCGGCCCTGCAGGCCGGGTTCGATGCGGATGTGATCGTCTCGGGTGACGACGGCGTCTCGCTGGACCTGACGCAGTCCGCCGTCGCGCCGGACGTGGACACGGGTGTTTTCCCGGGACCGCAGCCGCCCACGAACGCGCTCGATCTTCTAATCGAGCCACCACCGTCCGAGGTGGCCGACCTGCTGGCCCCGGGCCAGCTGACAGGCAGGTTCGACAGCGTGACGGCCGAGGACATCTCGTTCGGCTGCGCAAGCTCGGGCGGTAACGCGCTCGGCGCATGCCTCGTGGTGCACATGACGTTCGACAACGGCATCGAGCAGACCTCGACGAGCCTGGAGGTGGCCCGACCGGTTTGGGATAACTTCGACGGTTCCCCGACGGTGACGAGCGCCCTGGGCGCCGGAGCGTATCCGTACGATGACGCGCGGCTCGCGGACTTCGGCATTCCGCCGGGTGCGGGCACAGGCGTGGCGGCCGGCCTGACCGGCACGTTCGACATGACGATCAGCGACCCGTCGTTCCTCGGACAGCGGGTGCGCCGCTTCCCGGACGACGGGTACCAGCCGGGCGGCAACCGGTGGTTCGATGGAACCGTGAACGACACGCCGGATCCGACCACGTTCATCCGGGCCGGTCACATCGACGGTGTGGACAGCGTATGGGCCCCGATCCATCACACGGCCCGGTTCCAGGGCGACCCCAACGGCAGCGGAAGCGCCGGTGGGTACCCCGCCTCTGGTGATATGCAGTGCTTCGGGTACACGCTGGCCATCCTGTCGCGGGCCGCCGATTTCCAGGTCACTTGGGGGGCGGGCGGCACGGTCACGGTGCGCGACATCACGCACAACGTTCCCGTGGACTTCAAGGAGTCGCCGCAGATGAGCTGGGGCTTCCTGAACACGGACGGAAACGGGAACGGGGTGATCGACTGGCAGGACTTCGACTACATCGACGTGGCGCGCCAGGCCAGCCTGGGCCTCGGGTTCTGCGAGTTCGGAGACGCTGGCGTCACGGATCCGCCTGGCTCCGCGCTCGAGCCGACGGCGGTGCTTCAGCCGGTCAACCTGGAGGGGGTAAGTCCTCTCGAGGGCGATCCCATGCCAGCCCTCGGCAACGGGTTCGGACTGTACATCAACGGCGAGCGCTACATCTTCCTCACGGACGCCCTGCCGGCCGAGGGCACGGTGTGGACGTACCGCACCTACAACGGCCGGATCCGGGCGGACGACCCGCTGACGGACGACCCGAGCGGCTACGAGCTGCGCGCGGGCTCGGGTTCGAACCGGCCGCCGGCGATCCCCAACATGGTGTTCACGCTGGACGTCCTGGAGGCGGGGATCCAACAGGTAGGCGACTTCGACCTCAAGGAAGTGCATGCCGTGCCGGATCCGTACCTCGGCACCAGCCGGTACGACCGCGCTCCGACCACCAAGAAGTTCATGTTCGTCAACCTGCCACCCAGGGCGACGTTGCGGGTCTACACGCTGACGGGCGTGCTGGTGGACATCATCGATCACAGCGACCCGACGGGCGGCGGCCGAGCCGAGTGGGACATGCGAAACCGAAACAACCAGTTCGTGGCCAGCGGCGTCTACTTCTTCCACGTCGTGACGCCCGACAAGGATGAGCACGTAGGCAAATTCACGGTCGTTAACTCAGTGCAGTAGACGGTCAGTCCACGACGGCTGGTGCGACACCACGTTTCCGCTGAGGCTGCAACCGTATTCAAGAAGAAAGCTACTCTTGCCGGACTCCCCTCCCAGTTGCTGCAGGCGCTTGCACATGCTCCATCACGGGAGGTCTGAACCATGAATCGGTACGCTGCTTCCCTCCAGACGGTCCTGCGTGGCACGCTGCTCATCGGCTCGATCATCACCTGGGGATGCGCCCCTGGCGACGCCGGATCTCCAGTGTTGCAGGCCGATACGCCACTTCACCTCGAGGACCAGCTTGAAACGGCCATGATCGAAGGGGCCGAGGTGCCCGATGACGTTACGCAGCCGGTCACGTGGCAGTTCGACGAGCCGCAGCCAGAGTGGAGTGCCGTACCGCCTTGGGAGCCCGAAACCCGGCCGGCGGAGCTTTCGAGAACGGAGGACGCGCTGCGGATGGTGCTGGGCGATGCGGACACGACCGATGACAATGAATACTCGGTGGGCGGCATCTACGTCGATCTGCCTGACTGGACGCGCGATGACTGGGCGCGGGTCCAGGTGCGAGCCCGAACGGACGCCGACGTCGAGCGAATGAGGCTCATACTGGCGTTCAACCTGCGAGAGAGATCCGATGCCGCGGAGGAGGACGATGACAGCCCCATCGAGTTCTGGGGCGCGAGCAGTGCGGTCGTTCACGACGGCACCGTGCAGACGTACGACCTGCGGGCGGACTGGTCCGGGGGCCGCTGGGAGGGGCCGTGGAAGCAGCTCGTGCTTGTAGTGTGGGCCGACACGGCGGCCAGTATCGACATCCTCTCGGTCACGGTAGTCTCGAAGGAGGCGACGTATGCAGACGAGCGTGCCGGTGTCCACAGCGAGGTG
>JBDHBK010000377.1:0-3001 GCA_039592635.1 Gemmatimonadota bacterium | reverse complement strand
CCTGGACGGTCAACGACAACTCGGACTACATGGCATCATCGGGCGTGACGGGCGCCGATGGTTCGGTCGAGCTTTCCACGGGAGGCATCCGATTCGCCACGAGTTTCGACTTCTGCGTCACCGGATTGGGGGGCGCGATCGTTGATGTGACCGACTACGGTGCCACGCCTCCCCCGTGCAACGAGTTCGGCGAGCCTCACGGTGACGGAGGGACGGTCGATCCGCCACCTCCGGCGGGAGCCCCGAGCGACCTGACGGCGACCGAAGTCCAGAAGGGCAGGAACTATCGGACGAACCTCACGTGGACGGGCGGAGCGGCCTCCGTGGACATCCTGCGCGACGGCGAGGTCCTGGTCTCGGGCCTCAGCAACGAGCAGTCCTACAACGACAGCCTGGATAAGACGGTTCCCGTGGCTACGCTCGGTTACCAGGTCTGCAACTCGGGAACCAGCGAGTGCTCCCTCACGGCCGAAGCGTGGTAGGCGTCGAGCTGCCTACCGCGGACTCGGACCGGTTATCGGGCGGATGAAGGAAGGGGCGACTTTCGGGTCGCCCCTTCTGCGTTGCGGCGGAGTCTACTACGCACCTGGCGGCAGTTCCTCCGCCCGATTCCGTTTCACGAGATCCGTAAGGCGATCGAGCACCCTCTGGATCTGCGGACTGGCGTTCTGCGCCTTGGTGTTGATCATTCCCTTCACGGTGGCCGTCGCGCCGAAGATCGCAGACGGAAGGGCCACCACCAGGATGGCCGCTTCCTGCAGGCCCAGCATCGCAGCCATGGCCAGTCCGAAGAGGGCTCCCGCTCCGGCGCCCCATCCGGGTGCGAAGATGCGCCAGCCAGCCATTTCGATCTGCTCTTCGATGTGCAAGTCCGTGATCCCGTCACGCGGCTTGACCGTCACAACGATCTGACGGCTCTCGGTGCCCTGCCGTGCCGGGCTCCAGGTCAGCGTTCGGCCGACGGTCGATACGTGTCCTGCCAGGTCGAACTCGCCCTCGATGATGTCCACGACCTCAGGATAGGCCGCTTCGGAGACCTCCCCTTCCACCGACCGTTCCGCCGTGAGGCGCTCCTTCGCGAACTTCACATCGGGCGCCCTGGGGAAGGACAGCGGCCGTCGCCGAATGGGAAGCGCCGGCTCGGTCGCGATCCGTTTTGTTTCCTCGGCAGCCGAGAACGAAGCTCCGCTCACCTCGGCGGCCGCCTGCCGGACGTGCGACGGTGGAATCCCGACCTCGGCCGCCACCTGCTCCACCGATCCCATGGTGAGGGCCCGGTCACCCGACTCCGGGCCCGCGGCTCGCTCGGCTTCCAGTTCCGCGGCCCGAGCGAGGATCGCCCGCATCTCCTCGTCGGGGATCGGGTCGCGGCCTTCGGCCGCCGAGGCGAGAGCCTCGACGAACTCACCCGGTGACTGAAAACGGTCTGCGACCCGAAGCGCCAGCGCCCGGGTCAGGCACTGCTCCACCCGTCCGGGGAGGCGCTCCAGGTGGGCTCTGTGGTCAACCGGAGCTTCGAGAAACCGTCCGAGGCGTGAGTCCTCGGGGCTCGGCCACCCGGCCGGCGTATCGCCGACCAGCATCTCGTAGACCACGCATGCCAGGCTGAATACGTCCGTGCGCTCATCCAGGTCCGTCCGGCCGGCGGCCTGCTCCGGACTCATGTATCCGAGGGTGCCGACCGGAAATCCGCTTCGGGTGAGAGTCTGTCGATCGACGGTGCTGACGGCCTTGGCGACCCCGAAGTCCGCCACGACCGCGTGGCCCTCGGAGAACAGGATGTTCTCGGGCTTGATGTCCCGGTGCACGACCCCGTTCCGGTGTGCATAGTCGAGGGCCGACGCGACCTGCCGCGTGTGTCGCATCGCGTCCGGCAGGCTGAACGTCTCGCCGGGCGGCAGCCGTCCGCGGAGCGAGCCGCCCGACACGAACGGCATCACGTAATACACGAGCCCATCAATGGCGCCCGAGTCCAGCAGCGGGAGGATGTGCGGGTGATTGAGCGACGCCGTGAGCTTGATCTCCTGCAGAAACCGGTCGGAACCGACAACCGAGGCCAGGTCCGGCCGCAGGACCTTGAGGGCGACCTTGCGATCGTGCTTGAGGTCCCGGGCCAGGAAGACCGTGGACATGCCACCCCGCCCGAGCTCTCGCTCGACTTCGTACTGGCCTTCGAGACCGGATCGGAGAAGCTGGATCAGCTCTGGCATGGCTCCAGGGCCACCGGGTCGGGGACTACGCCTGATTACTCCGGAAACATAGGAGCGGGAGGGCCTGAAGGCGACGGCTGATCGCATCCGGCCCCTTGACGCTTCTCTTTCTTCGGATATTATATCATTAGTGATACATCAATCATGATATATAGACTGAGGTGCTCATGTCCTTGCGCTACGCCCTGCTCGGCTTCCTCAATCTCGGCCCGATGACGGGCTACGACCTGAAGAAGCAGCTCGATCGATCGACCCAGAACTTCTGGTACGCCGGCCTCAACCAGATCTACCCCACGCTCAAGAAGATGGAGGACGAAGGGTGGATCACCAGCGCTGTCGAAGCGCAGGAGGCGAGGCCCGACCGGGTTGTCTACCACCTGAGCGAGACGGGACGCCAGGAGATGCTCGAGTGGCTCGCAGAGCCGCTGTCCGAACTTCCCCGCGGCCGGCACGCGGGCTTGCTCAAGCTCTTCTTCGCGGGCTTCCTGGAAAGGGACGATGCCCTGGCTCAGCTGCGCGCACAGCTCGAACTGCACCGGGCTGAGCTGGCCGCCCATGAGCAGACACGACAGATGATCGCGGCCGTGGCGGCGCAGGAGCCGCACCTGGAGCGGTCTGCCGTCTTCTGGGAGTTGGTGCGCGAACTCGGCGAGAGGAACGAGCGCATGTACGTCGACTGGCTGGAGGCAGCCATCGAAACCGTGGGGAGGATGGGATGAGGACGATGAGGCAGACGATCGAGGGAATGGCCCTCGTGTTCGACCCGATTGCGGCCGGAGATCTGGCGGCGA
>JBDHBK010000376.1:0-3015 GCA_039592635.1 Gemmatimonadota bacterium | reverse complement strand
GGAGCGCTCGGTCGCCGGAAATCCCGGGTTCGGGCTGCGCTGCGTGAAGTCCGAGGTGAACGTGACCCGGCTCCAGATCTCCTCTTCCAGGCGGCCGTCCACGTCGATGCTCTCGCCCGGCTGCAGCCTCGTAGCGCCCAGGGTCTTGCTGACGCATGAGGGAAGGGTGCGGCGACACGGGACCCATTCCTGGATCGTTTCCTCCTGGACGCCGGCGTCCGGGACCTGCTGCGGGTATGTCACGGACGTGATGGGGGCAGCAGCAGTCGGAAAGCCGACGATCAATGCTGCTGCCGCGAAGATCGCGGTTAGCGGTGCAGGGAACCTGAAATGCACGAGTCCTCGGCGGCTTCTCCCAGCCGCGCGGGTTAATCAGCTCCGTCTATGATCCGGCCGCCGCGCGCGTGGAAACCAGTCGGTCCGGCGCGTCACGCATGCTCACGATCTCTGCTATGCCGTCACCCACCATATCGAGCAACCGAGCATAGCTCGCAGCGGCTTCCGAAGCTTCGCCCAGCGCTTCGTGGGCCCGTCCCTTCAAGTACAGGGAACCCTGCAGCTGGCCCGGATTCAGTCGGTTTCCGGCCTGACTGATCCGCTCCATGTTTTCGGCGATTTCGAGCGCTTCACGCGCGCGGCCGACCTCGATCAGGGCGAGAGACTCCTGCATGCTCGGCCCGACGAGAGCGGGTCGCGGCGCTCCGACGAGCTCCCGGGCTTCGTCGTACAGCTGGGCGGCGGCCTGAGCGTCCCCCTGGTACCATGCCACGATCGCGTCCACCAGGAGGGTGACCAGGGCGACTTGTCCCTGCATGATCGGAGGCGCAGCGGCGAACCGGGCGACCACCGTGTCACGCACCTCGAGCATCTCATCGATCCGTCCTTGTTCGCCGCTGTTGACGAGTAGGCCGAACATCACGCCGCCGAGAAGCTGATCGATTGCATCGGCCTCGCGCAGACTCGCCTCCGCTCCCTCGTAGTCGCCCATGAAGGTGGCCAGTTGTCCCGACTCCACGAGGGGCTGAATCTGCAGGTCCGGCCGGTTCAGATCCGCCGCCAGTGCGGCTCCCGATCGCCAGGCGGCCAGCGCCTCAGGGTAGCTGCCGTCCGCGATGTAGGTATCACCAAGCAGGCGCCGCGCGTACACGGCAGCGTCCGCGCTCTCAGGCTCCATGTGGGGCTCGAGGGCCTCCCTGGCTCCCGCCGGATCGTTCTCGCGCAGGTGAGACCGAACCAGATGTTCGAGGGAAGCCAGGAATCCAGGTTCGATTTCGAGGGCGGCCTTGAACTCCTCGCGCGCGTCCTCGTTCCGCCCGATCATCTCGAGGATTTCACCGCGCGAATCGTGGGGATTGGCCTGACCCGGCTCCAGCTCCAGGTACCGCAGGCTGAGGGAATCGGCCTCCTCGGCATCGCCGGCCCTGCCCGCCATGTAGGCGAGGTGGTTGATGCCCGGCGCGTAGTATGGGTCGAGGCGCACAGCCTCCCGGATGATCGCGCGGCCCTCTTCGTCCCTGTCCGTCGCGTCATAGAAGACGCCCAGCTGATACCGGGCTTCCTTCTCCTCCGGGTACTTGTCGATGAGCTCCCGGAGCAGCGAGTCGGCCGCCTGCTGGTCCCGCTCGAAATTGGCCGCGAACATGGCCTCGATCATGTAGCGATCGCGCTCGGTGGCCTTGTCCTTGTTGAGGTCGGCGTTCTGAAATGCGAGCAGCGCGTCCTGGCCCACCACGTTGCCCAGCATGCCCAAACGCAGCCAGGCGATGGCGAACTCCGGATCCAGTTCCACCGCACGTCGATAGCTCCTCTCGGCCTGTTCCAGGAGGAAGCGTCGTTCGGCCAGGAGTCCCTCCTGGTATTCCCGGTAGGCTTCGATGTTGCCCGTGGCGAGCTGCGTCACCGGCGTCAACTCGGTGGGCGTGAACGCGGGACCCACCATCTGTCCGGACAGGCGAGCGGATACGTCGTCCACCAGGGCGAAGACATCCGAGCCGCGCGACTGCTCTGCCGCCGTGACCGTACCGTCTTCGAGATCGATCATCTGTACATCGATTCGGACCTCGTCGGCGACGGCCATGAATGACCCGTGCAGCAACCTGCGAGCTCCCGATTGGGCTGCGATCTGAAGCGCCAGGTCATCCGGGATCGCTTCGGTCTCCTCCCGTCCCGCCTGTCGAAGCAGGTCGAGGAGACGCTGGGCGCTCACCACCCGAAGGCCCTCCAACTGCGCCAGGTTGGTCGTGAGCATGTCCGCCAGGCCCGGTCCGAGCCAGTCCAGACTGTCGACGCCCGAACGGTTGGTGAACGGAAGGATGGCAAGTGATCCTTCGCCCAGGTCTTCGGGCAGCAGACCGGCCGGAGCGAGGGCAAAAGATCGGGGCTCCGGACGATCACGGGTGAGGATGACTCCGGATCCGATCAATCCGATCAGGATCAGGCCTCCGACCATCAGTCCTTCGGACCGGGTCACGTTCTGCTTTCCTCCCGCTCCGTGGTACCACGAGATGATGAGAGCGATCGGGAGACCGACGCCGATCATGAGGAGAGCGCAGTCGAGGACCACGCGCTCGAATCCGTAGTTCTCCACCACGAAGCCGATGAACTCCAGCCCCACCCAACCGGCGCCGAGATACAGCACGGCTGTGCGCAGGACGTGCCGTTCCTGTAGTTGCCGGAAGAATTCCCTCACGAGTCCTCTCTCGAGGCTTCCGCCTCTTTCAATCGAGCCAGGCTTTCCTGTGTATCCGCATCCTCGCGTAATCCTCAAAGCTAGGATACGGCTTCGGGGACGGCCAGTTTCACAGGGATGCACGAGAACCGCCGCTCCGGGATGGGTACCCGAAGCGGCGGCTCGCTATTCGACGCATCCGGACCGGAGCCCGGTGCGCTATTGCATCAGCATCAGCACCAGCGCACGCGCACGCGGTACGTGATCGTGGTCTCGCCTCGCGGCGGGATCTTCACCGTGAACTTGAAGGTGTGGGCGTCCAGCTTCGTGGCGCGATGCGAAGATGA
>JBDHBK010000375.1:0-5197 GCA_039592635.1 Gemmatimonadota bacterium | reverse complement strand
CTTCATCCCGGGTTGGGATCACCCCAGTTGTGGATCCCGGACGCCCTCGGCCTCGAGGGCGCCGGGGTTCAAGGTCAGCTCACGGTGCGGGAACTACGCACGTGTTCGTGAGATAGTCGATCGCGTTGTCCAGCAGCGCGTTCGCGTAGTTCGGGTTGTGCGCACCGAGGTCGCCGGACGCGTACACGAACTCCGCCCCGTACACCGCCTCGCGCTGGCACACTTCCCAAAGTAAGTTGTCAACGTCCAGCGTGAGATAGAGCGTGTCCCAATCGGCGTAGCCCATCAGGACCGCGATCTCGTCCAACTTGTCCTTGTACGTCTGCTGGATCGCTTCCAGGCCCGCCTCGTCGAGACCGGCGTGGCATCCCTGGCACGCTTCCAGTTGCGGCATGAAGTTGTGCACGATGTGCCCACCGAACGACTCGACGAACCCCATGTGGCAGCTCACGCAGCCGTCCGTGAACAACGTGTTGTGGGCGCTTGCCCGGGCGCCCGAGTAGTCGTACCCGGGGATTTCGTACGAGCCGTTGCCGATGAACATGTCACCCTGCGGGCTTCCATGCGGCCCGAAGTGGCCGTAGCCGACCGCGATCTGGTTCGCGACGTTGTCGTTGTCGCGGCGCGCCTTGTGGCACTGCACGCAGGTCTGGCCCGGGCCGTAACCCTCGATCCTCGCCGCTTCCTCGTCACCGGGCTCCCACGGGAACACGTAGGAGAGCTCCACGGACGCGACGTTGCGCAGCTGGGACTCGTTGCCGCTGCCCATCTCGCCTACGTGCGGGTCGTGACAGGTCGGGCAACCGATGAACGAGTACTCCGGTCCAAACGAGTAGGTGCTCAAAGCCGGGTCGTTGTCCCGGATGTAGCCCTCCGACGTGTGGCACCCGTCGCACGAGGAACGACCGACGTAGTGCTCCTCGTTGAATGCGTCGATGTCCCCACCAGCCGCGTTGGCGTGGCCGGACGTCTTCCACTCGTCCACCTGGAAGTAGTGGCAGTCGTAGCACAGCGACAGCGACTCTCCCGTATCCGGATCGTCATGCGTGGCGAACGACAGCTCGGGAATGTGGGCGTTGAAGTTCGGGCCCATGGCGCCGTGGCAGGACTCACACTGCACGCCCTCGAGGGACATGGCCCTTGCGAGGCCCTCCTCGGTCGTGTCGCCTATGTATCCGCTGTAGCCGTCGTCGGGTGGCTCGCAGTTCGCCGGATCGATCTCGGTGTCGCCAGACTCGACCGTACAGTTGAAGCCCGTCGTGTGGCACTGCAGGCAGTACAGGTTGTCCTGGTTTTCGCCGAGGTCCAGGAAAGCGTTCGTGTGTTTGGTAAGCAGAACCTGCCCTACCGCCGTCGCGTGGCAGTGCTGGCACGCCTCACCGAAGTTGCCTTGATAGGCGAACTCGCTGAAGCTCTCGCCCGGAGGTCCCTGAGGGCCTTCGGGGCCCTCAGGTCCCGGAGGTCCGGCTGGTCCCTGGTCGCCGGTGCAGCCGACCAGTGCGAGGGACAGGATTGCGAAGATCCTCAACCCGTGTCTGAGTTTCATTGAAATGCCCCCTCTAAAGGTTGCTCTCCCCAGAACAAGAAGCCCGACGCAATGGGGGTGCGCCGTCGGGCTGACACTATTCTGCGCTTCCAAGTGCAGGATGAGTGCCAAAACCCGCCACAGAGTCGCACTTTCCGTATTCCTACGCAAGTACCTACGTACTTATGCGGATTCCCGGGGGTTCAGTATGGCTAAGTGGGGGAATAGTAAACGCTTGGCAGGTGTCAAAATGTCTCAATGAGGGCCCAGAATGCCCCCTCCCCGGATGCGCAGAGGGCGGCGACCGGACCCTGCCGACCACCGCCCTCTGATCGAGCTCGAGAACTCGAATCAGAACCGCCGGATCATCCGGCTCAGCGGCTCTCCGCCTTCTTCTCCTTTTCCATCGGGGCGATCGTCATCTGCCACGCGCACGGACCCGGCACCACCGAGCGAGGGGATCCGGGCCGGGCCCGATGTGTTATCATCCCGCGGGCACTCGACACGTCGGTTGATCGAAACCGGGCAGGCGCCCGGAGCGAGTTCGGGGGGGGCATGATTCGGAAGGCCAGGAGCTGTGTCGCGATCGGCGCGGCGTTCCTCGTGTTTGCCGGGGAGGCCCGCGGTCAGTCCGAGGCCGAGACCGCCAGCCGATTCCGCTCGAGGCCGGCCCCGACATCGTGCTGCTCACATCGCTCTCCTTCTTCCAGCCGACGGCGTCGACCCTGAACCGGTGGCTCGGACCCGCGCGTACGTGGTCTCTCGAGCGGCTGACCGTAACCGGAATGTCGCGCGCTGAAGAGGTTCTCCGGGCCAACGTAGAGCACCTCGCGGACGCCTTCGCCACCAGCTGGCGGGCCGCGAATCCACCCCTCGATTGAGCCAATCGACAGGGGCGCTTCCGGACCTGTTTCCAACTGGTTGACTCTGGCACTTCCGTACCATAAACTCACTTCAATGTGATAATTAGTACAAGCACTGCGGCACCGTAGAAAACTCCATCGAGGGAACTCCAGATGTCGGACGATTCGAAGCCCGACGGCCACTCTCCCGCAGAAGACCCCGATCGCCGGGGGTTCATCAAGAACGCAAGCCGCGCCGCCATGACCGTCGGTATCGTCGGCGGGTACGGAGGGTTCGCGGCGATCGCCGGTCGTTACCTGTATCCGTCCCGCACGGGCGAGGTGATGTGGCAGTTCGTGTCCGAGGTGGCCGGCATCGATGTCGGCGAGGCGATCCGCTACCGGGGACCCTCGGGCGAGACCATCAACATCACTCGCATGGCGCGCGATGGCGGATCGGACGACTTCATCGCTCTGTCCAGCACCTGCCCCCACCTGGGCTGCCAGGTCCGCTGGGAGGCCCAGAACGACCGGTTCTTCTGTCCGTGTCACAACGGGGTGTTCGATCCCAACGGCGTGGGCATCGGTGGCCCCCCGGGCGAGGCCGGGCAGACGCTTCCGCGGTACGAGTTGAGGGTCGAGGGGGGCATGCTGCACATCGCGGTGCCGCCACCCCAGTTCGCTGAGGGAGAGTCCGAGCCCAATCACCAGGCGGGCATCATTGAGGGCGAGGAGCCGATCTCGGGTCCCGGCCACGACCCGTGCCTCGGAGGCGGTGACGGCGGGAGGAATGCCTGATGGGCCTCCGGAGCTGGTTCGGTGACCGTCTCCCGGTTTCCGGCCAGCAGTTCCGAGAGCTGACGAACGAACCGGTACCGTATCATCTGAAGCGGTGGTGGTTTGCTCTCGGCGGTACCCCGGCCTACCTGTTCATCGTCCAGATCTTCACCGGCATCCTGCTCGCCTTCTACTACGAAGCCTCGCCCACGACGGCCTACGAGTCGGTCGAGTACATCACGCGCGAGGTCTCGTTCGGGTGGTACATCCGGAGCGTACACAAGTGGGCGGCGACGCTGATGATCGTGGCGGTCATCCTGCATCAGATCCGGGTGTTCTTCACCGGTGCTTACCGCAAGCCGCGCGAGATCAACTGGATCGTCGGGATGTGCCTGCTCTTCGCCACCCTGATGACCGGGTTCACCGGCTACAGCCTGGTCTACGAGCAGCTCAGTTTCTGGGGAGCCACCGTAGGCGCCAACATCGCCGACTCGCTTCCCGTCGTCGGAACCTTCATGAAGCGGATGATGCTGGCGGGCGACGCCTACAACCAGTCGACCCTGTCACGGTTCTTCATACTGCACGCCGCGGTGCTACCGGTCACGATCATCATGCTGCTGGTGGTGCACATCTCGATCATCCGGCTGCAAGGCGTGACCGAGTTCAAGTTCCAGGACGAAGAAGAGGGCGTGCAGAAGACGTTCAACTTCTTCCCCGACCATCTGTATACCGAGATCCTGATCGGCCTCGTCCTGATGGTCGTTCTGAGCGCACTGGCCACGATCCTCCCGGCCACATTGGGACCCGAGGCGAACCCGCTTCAGACGCCCGAGGTGATCAAGCCGGAGTGGTTCTTCTACGTGGCCTTCCGTTGGCTCAAGCTGTTCAGCGGCACGGCCGCGATTCTGAGCATGGGCTTCATCGTGTTCGTGATGTTCGGATGGCCCTTCATCGACGCGTGGATCAGGAAGAACACACGCTTCAAGGAAGCCAGCGTATGGATCGGGATCTTCGGAGTCCTGGTCATCATCGGCCTCACCCTTTGGGAGGCCTTCGCGAAGCACTAGTCGGATAGAAATGGACGCTGTCGGCAAAACGACAGCTTGCAGCAGCGCACGCACAGGGGAACCTACATGACTCTCGAGACCAAGCGCATCGTGATCGCCACGCTCGGCGGCCTGTTCCTGCTCTCGCTCGTTCTCGTCCAGTGGATGGAGACGGCGCGGAAGGCGGAAGAGGCGGGAATCAGGGCACCGCACGTTTCGGTACCGGCCTCTTCGCGCGAGTGCGTGGAGTGTCACGCGGAAGAGAACCCGGGGATCGTCGCTCACTGGGAAGGCTCCACCCACGCCGAGAGCGGCGTGGGCTGCGTGGAGTGTCACACGGCCGAGCGTGAGGAAGCGGACAGCTACCTGCACCACGGCGAGCAGATCGCGACCGTGGTCACGCCGCTGGACTGCGCCCGGTGCCACGACCACGAGCAGTCGGAGTTCGCCCAGAGCCACCACGCGGCGGCCGGCAACATCCTGGCCTCGCTGGACAACTTCCTGGCCGAGACGGTGGAAGGCTCGCGGATCGAATTCAACCCGCATTCGCCCACCCCGGGCAAGGCCGTGGACATGGTGAACGGACTGGCGAGCGCCTATTCCGGCTGCCAGCAGTGCCACGGGGCGAAGGTCGCGATCGAGGCGTCCGACGGCGGGTTGATCACCGTGGATGACCTGGCGCCGGACGCGGAAGGGAGACCCACGGACCTCGACGCGGTGGGGCGGATCGCTCGGGATGAGGACGGCAAGCCGCTGCTGTACGCCGGCACCTGGCCCAACACGGGCATCGGGCGTCTCAATCTCGATGGTTCGCGCGGTTCCTGCGCCGCATGCCACAGCCGGCACGACTTCTCGCCGCGCCGGGCACGGCAGCCCGAGAACTGTGGAAAGTGCCACCTCGGACCGGACCACCCGCAGAAGGAGATCTACGAGGAGTCCAAGCACGGGATCGCGTACCGGGACCTCAAGGACGAACTGAACCTGGACAACGAGGAGTGGATCCTCGG
>JBDHBK010000374.1:0-3024 GCA_039592635.1 Gemmatimonadota bacterium | reverse complement strand
GGAGCGCTCGGTCGCCGGAAATCCCGGGTTCGGGCTGCGCTGCGTGAAGTCCGAGGTGAACGTGACCCGGCTCCAGATCTCCTCTTCCAGGCGGCCGTCCACGTCGATGCTCTCAGCCGGCTCCAGTTTCGTGGCGCCGAGGGTCTTGCTCACGCATGAGGGAAGTGTCCGGCGACAGGGGACCCAGGCCCGGATGGTGTCCTCCTGGACGCCGGCGCTCGGGACGTCCTGCGGGTGCGTCACGGGCATGACGGCGCCAGCCGCCGCCGGGAAACCGACGGTCAGCGCTGCAACCGCGAGGATCGCGGTTGGCGATACAAGGAGTCTTGCGTGCACGGGTCCTCGCGGCTTCGTCCAGCCGCGCGGGAGGAATTAGCTCTCGCCTATGAGCCAGCGGCCGCGCGTGCGGAAGCGAGTCGGTCCGGTGCGTCACGCATGCTCACGATCTCCACTATGCCGTCACCCACCATGTCGAGCAACCGAGCATAGCTCGCCGCGGCTTCCGAGGCCTCGCCCAGCGCCTCGTGGGCCCGCCCCTTCAGGTACAGGGAGGCCTGCATCTGGCCCGGATTCATTCGATTCCCGGCCTGGCTGAGCCGCTCCATGTTCTTGGCGATATCGAGCGCTTCGCGCGCGCGCCCTACCTCGATCAGGGCGAGGGATTCCTGCACGCTCGGCCCGACGAGGGCTGGCCTCGGCGCGCCGGCGAGCTCCCGCGTCTCGTCGTACAGCTGCACGGCGGCCTGCGCGTCTCCGCTGTACCAGGCGACGAGGGCGTCGACGAGAAGCGTGATCAACGCTACCTGGTCCTGCATGATAGGCGGTGCGTCGGCGAACCGGGCCATTACGGTGTCACGCACCGTGAGCATCTCGTCGATGAGTCCCTGCTCGCCACTGTTGACCAGCAGCCCGAACAGTACGCCTCCGAGCAGCGGATCGATCGCGTCGGCTGTCTGGAAGCTCGCCACCGCGCCTTGGTGGTCGCCCATGAACGTCGCGAGCTGCCCCGCTTCGAGGAGCGGTTGTATTTGCAGGTCCCGCCGCTCCAGCGTTTCCGCCAGCTCCGCGGCCGAACGCCACGAAGCCAGGGCTTCCGCGTAGCTCCCATCGGCGATGTAGGTGTCACCGAGCAAACGCCTCGCGTACACCGCCGCATCGGCGTCCTCCGTCCCCAGGTGAGGCTCCAGTGCGGCCCTGGCGCCCTCGGCATCGCCTTCTCGCAGGTAGGAGCGCACGAGGTGATCGAACGAAGCCAGGAACCCGGGCTCGATCTCCAGAGCGGCCTGAAATTCGGCTCGCGCGTCCTCTTTTCGGCCTATCATCTCGAGGATCTCGCCCCGCGAGTCACGCGGGTTCGCCTGACCCGACTCCAAATCGATGTAGCGGAGGCTCAGTGAATCCGCCTCGGCAGAATCGCCAGCGCGGCCCGCCATGTAGGCGAGGTGGTTGATCCCCGGAGCGTAGTACGGGTCCAGGCGCACGGCCTCTCGAATGATCGTGCGCCCCTCTTCGTCCCGGCCCGTCGCGTCATAGAAGACGCCAAGCTGATAGCGGGCTTCTTTCTCTTCCGGGTATCTTTCGATCAGCTCCCGCAGCAGCGAGTCCGCGGCTGCCAGGTCTCTTTGGAAGTTGGCCGCGAACATCGCCTCAATCATGTAGCGATCGCGCTCGGTGGCCTTGTCCTTGTTGTTGTCGGCGTTCTGGAAGGCGAGCTGCGCCTCCTGACCGGTCACGTTGCCGAGCATGCCGAGACGCAGCCAGGCGATGGCGAATTCGGGGTCCAGTTCGACGGCGCGGCGGTAGTATCCTTCCGCCTGCTCCAACAGGAAGCGACGCTCGGCCAGCAGGCCCTCCTGATATTCCCTGTAGGCCTCCAGATTGCCGGTCGCGAGCTGTGTCACCGGGGTGAGCTCGGTCGGCCGGAACGAGGCGCCCAGCATCTGGCCGGACAGGCGGGCCGAGACATCGTCCACCAGAGCGAAGACATCCGTGCCGCGCGCCTGCTCCGCCGCCGCTATCGTACCGTCCTCCAGGTCGATGAGCTGCACGTCCAGTCGGACTTCGTCCCCTACGGCCATGAACGATCCGCGCACCAACGTGCGTGCGCCGGACCGGGACGCGATCTGCAGTGCCAGGTCATCCGGGATCGCCTCGGTTTCTCCCCGTCCCGCTTGGCGCAGGAGGTCGAGCAGGCGCTGAGCGCTCACCACGCGCAGGCCATCCAGCTGGGCCAGATTGGTGGTGAGCATGTCCGCCAGGCCCGGTCCGAGCCAGTCGAGGCTGTCGGCGCCGGTCCGATTGGCGAGCGGGAGAACGGCCACTGACCCCTCGCCGAGATCGTCCGCGATGATGCCCGCCGGAGCGAGCGTCGGTGACCGCGGCTCGGGGCGGTCGCGCGTGAGGATGACCCCGGACCCGACGAGTCCGACCAGAATCAGGGTCCCCACCATCAGTCCCTCGGCGCGCGGCACGTCTTGCCGTCCTCCGGCTCCGTGGTACCACGAAATGATCAGCGCGATGGGGAACCCTACCCCGATCATGAGGAGGGCACAGTCGAGAACGGCCCTCTCGAATCCGTAGTTCTCCACTACGAAGCCGATGAACTCCAGGCCTACCCAGCCGGCGCCGAGATACAACACGGCGGTGCGCAGGACGTGCCGTTCCTGCAGCTGCCGGAATATGTCCTTCACGATACCCCTCTCGAGGCTTCCGCCTCTTTCAGTCGGGCCAAGCGTTCCTCTGTATCCGCTGTCCAGCGTAGTCCTCAAAGCTAGGATACGGCTACGGGTGCGGCCAGTTTCAGGCATGATGTACGAAAAGCCGCCGCTCCGGGATAGGTACCCGAAGCGGCGGCCCGCTATTCGACGATCTTCACCCGGACGATCACCCGGGCGGATTTCGTTCAGCGGTTCAGCACCAGCGCACGCGCACGCGGTACGTGATCGTGGTCTCGCCTCGCGGCGGGATCTTCACCGTGAACTTGAAGGTGTGGGCGTCCAGCTTCGTGGCGCGATGCGAAGATGA
>JBDHBK010000373.1:0-3025 GCA_039592635.1 Gemmatimonadota bacterium | reverse complement strand
TGGCGGAGCCTGGTCCGCGCGCGCGACGAGTGGGGTCCGAAGGTGCGACTCCTTCCCGCGCACTACGCCGGCGAGGGAGAGAGGAATGCGGACCGTACGGTGGACCGCGCCTTCAGCGAGGCCCGGGAGACGAACGCGACGCTCCGAATCGAGACGGAAGACGAATTCAGGGGGTGGGTCGAATCCCACGTTTCCAGCCCGCCCGAAGCCTACCCGCACATCAAGGCCATCAACGTGGGCCTGGTCGAGGTCACTCCGCAGCAGGCGGACATTCTCGAGGCCGGGAAGAACGAGTGCGCGGTGGGGTGAGGCTACCGCGTACCTATATGCCCCGCGTGGATCCAGCGCGTATATTGTAGGCACCGGCGACGAGGTCGCCGACCGAATATTGCCCCGGTTCGCCGCCTATCCGCAAAGCGGAGCGAAAGCGCCCCGACGCAGGAGCGCCCGAGCGGAGATGTCCCAGATGGTGTGCCGGAGCTGGGGGCGGGACGCAAGGACCGCCCCTTTTTTTGTCCGCGCCCACCGATTCATCGCCCGCTCATCTTGTGGCTCTCACGCCACGGGGGCATCTATGTGATCTCGTAACTAAATAATATGTAAGTGGTTACCTTCAGGTACGGCGATTGCTAGTTACAGGTGACAACTGTCCCGTGACGCGGAGTCGCCGTACAGCGACAAATGGAGCCGCAACGGATCCCGGCTCCGCGCAGCGGGACTCAACCACAACTGCACAGGCGACGCGAGAGCATGGCATACACGCGAGACCCGAAGACGCCGGAAGAGATGCTGCGGAATGCGGCAGAAATCGAGCGGGCGACCCACCACCTGGCCCTGTTTCTCGATCAGCCGGATGACCACGTGCGCGAACATCCGGGTCCGGCGATCCTGGCGGCCCTGTCGATGATTCCGGAGCGTCAGCCGCTGCGCCGGGGCAAGGACCAGGCGGTCATCTATGCCATGCGAGTGCTGGCTCGTGAACTGCCGGCTACCCACCCCCGAAAGAACCACATCCTGATGCAACTGAGTGCCGCTTCGCGGCGGGCTTCCGCCGAGCATTGGCCCAGGGATACCTGGGAGGGCGATCCGCCCGCCTGACTCGACCACCATCCGCCGGCTCCTCGGGCGACCGGGAGCCGGCGGGTTGCTGCTTCCCTAGCCGAACCGACTGAACAGGTACAGGGCGGCGAAGCCGCTCAGGACGACCAGTCCGACCCACGAGAGTGCGACGAGAGCCCGTCCCGGTTGTTGCGCGCGCGGGACGTGGTCCGATGTCACGGCCCGCAGGTTGAGGTAGCCGAGCGCCGGGGCCGTGAGAAACGACACGATGGTGGCGAAGTCGATCATCGTGGTCAGCGACCCGGGAAAGGCCGCCAGCACCAGGACAGTGAGTACGCTCAGGATGGTGATCGCCCCCCAGTAGGCTGTCCCGGTTCCGGCGTATGCCGACGTGCCTTCTGGTTCCACGAAGGCCACCCTCAGGCCACGGTCGATGGCCCTCGGGAATCCATCGAGAACGGTAAGGGTGGTGGAGAACATCGTGGTGAGGACGGCCGTGAAGACGATCGGTCGTGTCCAACTGCCCAGCGTGCCGGTGTAGAGGTCGATCACCTGCGCGGAGAACTCCGTCCCCCTCGCGCTGAATTCCTGGCCCGACCCGTACATCAGCGCCGATCCCAGGGCCAGGAAGGCGAAGGCCAGCACGCCCGTGGCCACGTATCCGACTCGAAAATCGAGCAAGACGGCGTCCGGACTCGCCCGTTCACCGGTGGCCCGGTCCTTGGCCAGCGTCCACAGCGAACTCCACACCGAAATGTCGATCGCCGATGGCATCCAGCCCATGAGCGCCAGCACGAAAGCCAATGGCACCGCGCCCGAAAATGCGCTGCGCGGCCACAGGGACAGGGACGAGAAATCCGCGTGGGGCAACGTGATCGACGCCGCGACCAGCGTCGAGACCGCGAGCAGCGCCATCACCAGCTTGATCAGCCGGTCGAGGAACGGAAATCGCCCGACGGCCAGTAGAGCCGCGCACACGCCACACAGGAGCGCCGCGACCACAGGGACCGACCAGCCGAGTCCGAACACGAGCTTCACGAGAAAGGCCGTGAACAACACCACGGCCAACTGCACGATGAGCGCCGTACTGAGCGTGATTGCGAGATAGAGCCACAGGGCCCAGCGACCGATCCGCCGGTATCCCTCGACCAGGCTGAGGCCGGTGGCTGCCGCGTAGCGGGGTCCGTACTCGAAGAACGGGTACTTGAGGACGAGAGCCAGGAAGATCACTCCAGCCAGGCCGAATCCCGCCATCGCACCGGCGCGGGTGGATTGGACCAGGTGTGACACGCCGATGGCCGCTGCGGCCCACATGAGACCGGGGCCGAACGCTTTGCGGAAACGGGTCTTCGGTGTCCCGGTCGTCATCCCGCAAGCTAACGCATGGCCGGCACGGCTCTCAACGTGGCGTGGCCGGCGCTACTCGTTGCGCATCGCGTCCATGGGCTCCAGCGCCGCCGCACGCCGAGCCGGAATCCAGCAGGCGACGGACGCGATCAGCGCGAACAGGACGGTGACCGCGACCAGGGTGGCAGGGTCGGTGGGCCGCACGCCGTACAGCATCCCCGTCATGAGCCGGGTGAGAGCCAGGACTCCCACGATCCCGAGTGCGAGCCCGGCCAGGGCGGGTGAAAAACCCTGGCGGACGATCTGAGCCACGATGCGTGTCCGGTCCGCGCCGAGCGCCTTCCGGAGTCCAATTTCGTGCGTGCGCCGTGACACGTTGTAGGAAATGACGCCGTAGATTCCGATCGCCGCCAGGCACAGGGCGACGACCGCGAACACGCCGAGAACGGCAAGGTTGAACCGGGGAGATACCAGGCTGTTCCCGACAAGGTCGTCCATGGTTCGAAACCCGTTGACGCTGACGTCGGGCGCCACGGCAGCGACGCGGGATCGCACGGTTCTCTCGAACGCCGGGGGATCACCCCGCGTACGCAGCAAGAAGTGGCTCGCGAAGCGGGTT
>JBDHBK010000372.1:0-3028 GCA_039592635.1 Gemmatimonadota bacterium | reverse complement strand
AGGAACAGGACCCCGGCCCAGCGGTGCAACCGGTGTCGTCTGAAATGGATCAGGCAAACGCTCATACCATCACCTCGGGGCCGTATATCAGCGCCAGAAGCGCATCTGGATCCAGCGAACGAAGGGTCTGGCGACCAGGTAGCCGATGGGACGGCGCGCACCCACGATCTTTGCGCGTGCCTCCAACCCGGGCCGGAGCATCCCTTCCGCGTTGTCGATATCGCCCCACACCGTCACGTAAGTGTCACCCGTCTCGTCCTGCGTCGCTGCGGGGGAAATCTGCACGATGGAGCCGACGAACATGTGGTTGGGACGCGCGGCCACCTTGAGACGGACCGAGTGACCCACCTCCACCCGGTCGAGGTCGTGCTGCGCGACGCGGGACTCGACCTGCAGGCGGTCCGTCTGGCCGAGCAGGACGAACGTGCGGCCGGCCTCCAGGTACTCGCCGAGCATCTCGTGCGGGCGGATCGTGAGCACGACCCCGTCGACCGGCGCCCGAATCCGGGTTCGCTCGAGCTGCTCCCGCAACAGGGACAGGCCCTCCGAAAGCTCCGTCGCGCGGATGTCGGCGAGCCTCGAGGGCGTCTCGTTTCGCCTCGCCCGGGCGGATGCCTCCTCGCGGCGAGCGGCCGACAGGGCACCCTCCGTCTCGGAAATGCGCATCCGGATGTCGTCGTCCCGCAGTACTGCGAGGACGTCACCGCGGGAGACGGTGCCTCCCTCCTGCGCGAGAACCTCTTCGAGCAGGCCGCCGACCGTGGCGCGGACCGGCATTCGGGATGTGGGGATCAGCTCAGCGGAACGGGGCGTCACGCGCTCACGCCAGGGAATCAAGGCGACCGAGACGATGATCGCGACAGGGATTCCCACCTTTCGCAGCAAGGCCCTGCGCGGCAGGGCGGCCATGCGGCCACGCCACTCTGCTACGGGCGCCAGCAGGCCGATGAGAGGAACCTGTCCGTACAACTCCGAGTTGCGCAGCGCGACGGAAGCCTGAGTGGCCAGAAGCTGGGCGGCGCCGAGCCCGGCGTCTCCCAGGAAGCCGGGAGAGTCGGATTCCATGTAGAACGCACCGATACGGCCTTCCTCATCCTCTAGCGGAATCATGCACAGTGAGCTTATTCCCGTCCTCTCCAGATAGCCGGGGAACGCGGACCTGATCAACGCGGCAAGCTCGGTGTCCGCATCGAGGTCGGGAACGTAGGCGACCTCCCCCCTCTCCCGGAGCCACTCCATCACCAGGTCGAGCTCGAAGTATTCGTCCGCCTTCGGATCGAACGTCTCCTGGCCAGAGATCGCTCGCAGAGTCAGCTGTCCCGCATCCTCGAGCGACACGGCAGCCCTGTCGTAGGAAAGAATCCGGCTTGCGAGGTTGACGAGGGAAGCGGCGAGTCGGTCCGTGTCCAGAGTGGACGTGATTTCGCGACTGATGTCCAGCATGGCCTGGAGATCGCGAGCGCGCCCCTCGGCTCCATGAAGCTGCGCGTTATGCAGCGCCAGGGCGGCCGTGGATGCCAGGCCCTTCAGGAGAGCCAGATCGGATTCGTCGAACAAGCCCGAACCGGAACGCTTGTTCAGAACCTGCAAGGCCCCCAGCACGTCGTCCTTGGTCTTGAGCGGGGTAGTGGCTACGGAACGCGTCGCGAAGCCCGTGGCCTCGTCCACCTGGTGGACGAAACGCTGGTCGTGGGTGGCGTCGGCCACCAGCTCGGCCTCCCCGCGCAGGGCCACGTCACCGACGATGCCGGCCCCCATGGGAAGCTCGAGACCTTCGATCCGTTCGCCCACGGGGCCGCGGGCGATCTGGCACGTCAGGGTGTCGCCCTCGCGAAGCCAGATGGACCCGGCCTCGGCATCCACTACATCCAGGGCCCGGTCGAACACGCGGGCCAGGAGCTCGTCGAGATCCAGGGTGGAGGCAAACTCCATCCCCGCCTCGTGGAGGAGCTCCAGCTGTTCAACGGAGAGATTCGTTCGCGACACTGTCGGGGCGCCTGGGCTGAAGGTTCAGCCGGGTCCCAACCCATGCACACACCCCTCCCCACGCGAAGCGAGCCTCGCGTACCGGCCATCTATCACTCGCGGACACCGAGTCCGGAGGTCAATCCAGGTCCGTGGGGGTACTCGTGGGGCCGCCGCCGCGTCCGGCCAGCCGCCGGAATGTCACGATTCGATTATAAGATAGCCGGATTGGGCCCGCAGTGCCAAAGAATGGGCTCCAGACGGTGCGAAGGGCCGACTCAGCTGCGTCGGTCGGGAGGCGTCACCAGGCCAGGTCCAGGACCCAGACGTCGATCCCGGAGTCTTCCGAGAGGTAGATCTCGTTCTCGCCGACGGTCAGGCGGCTGTATCAGACGCCCCGGAACTCCTCCTCGGGTCCTCATACCGCTACGGGGCGGTCATTGTCGTGCCATCAAAGCTTCCAACTCCGCCCGAGCCGAGTCCCACTGCGCCGCCCACGCCTCGAACTCGGGGCGCTCCTCGCGCAGCCGGAAGTAGTGCTCGTATCGCTCGATCGCCATCACCGTGTCGCCGAGCACCGCGTACAGGGGTGCCTCTTCGCGCAGGTAGTCGGCCGTGAAGCCCAAGGCGTCGCCTATGTTTCCGCTGGCCACGTAGGCACCCGCGCTATCCGGGCGGCGCTGCAAGACGTGGAGGGCCTCGCCCGGCAGGCCGGACTCCCGCAGAATGCGCGCAATGGTCAGGTTCGCCGCACGCAGGAGCTCCAGCTGGCCATCCTCCCTGAAGAGGCTCCGGTCCCACCCGTCGAGGGGGATGCGGGAGACGACGCCGTCAAGGGCTTTGAGGGCGGGCATCACGTCCGAACCCTCGTTCACGGCAACCAGCAGGCGAAGGAAGGGAGCGCACATGCGCGAGACGGCGAGCGGCGCATAGACCGAGTCCTCACTCAGCACGCGGATCGCCTCGGACACGTCAGCCCCGGCGTCGCGGTGCAGGCGAAGTTGAGCACGCCAACACAGGGCGCTGCCCCGGTCGATAGGATCTTCCGCTTCGCGGACTTCTC
>JBDHBK010000371.1:0-3038 GCA_039592635.1 Gemmatimonadota bacterium | reverse complement strand
GAAGCCCTCCGCGTGAACGTAGCTGATTTCCTTGAGCTTCAGGGCGCCTTCGAGCGAAACCGGGAAGCTGTATCCGCGACCGAGGTACAGGAAGTTGTTGTGACCGCGGTCGACGAGTCTCCGGGCCATACTCTCGAGCTCGTCGGCGCGGTCGAGGATCGTCCGGACCTTGTCGGGTACCCGCTGAATTTCGGACAGGACGCGACGAGTCACCTCTGGATCCAAGCCCCTCTGCCTGCCCAGGTAGAGCGAGAAGAGGGCCATGGCAGCGACTTGAGAGGTGAAGGCCTTGGTGGAAGCCACCCCGATCTCCGGGCCGGCATGCAGGTACATGCCCGCATCCGTTGCGCGAGCAATCGAGCTCCCCACGACGTTGACGATGCCGAGTGTCGTCGCCCCTCTCTCCTTCGCCAACGACAGGGCAGCGAGCGTATCGGCCGTCTCTCCGGACTGGGAAACCCCCACCACGACCGTCCCGGGCTCGAGCACCGGGTTGCGGTACCGCCACTCGGAGGCGTACTCGACGTCAGCCTGCACCCGGGCGTACTCCTCGACCATGAACTTCCCGATCAGACCGGCATGCCACGAAGTGCCGCAAGCCGTGAAGATGATCCGTCGGGCCTCCGAGAGAACCCCCGCCACCTCGGACATCCCGCCGAGCTTGACGGCCGGGGTCGAGCGCTGGATGCGGCCCCGCAGCGTCGCCTCGAGGCTCGTCGGTTGCTCGAGTATCTCCTTCAGCATGAAGTGGGCGTGCCCGCCGCGTTCGGCGGCCTCGAGATCCCAGTCCAGCACCTCGACGGGTTTCACGATCCGGGACAGGGCATCCAGCGAGAGGATGTCGCAGCCGGAGGAGTCGATGATCGCCATCTCCCCATCGTCCAGGTAGACCACCCGGCGCGTGTAAGGGAGAAGCGCCGCCGCATCCGAGGCGGCGAAGATCTGCCCTCGTCCAAGGCCGATGAGCAGCGGCGAGCCCCGACGCGCGCAGACGATGCGACCGGGCTCACGCGAGCTCATCACGGCGATGCCGAAGGTGCCCTCGACCATGCTCAGGGCGCGGGCCACACTCAAGTGCAGGGGCGGAAGCCAGTGCTCCTCGATCAGGTGCGACAGGACTTCGGTGTCCGTTTCCGAGCGGAACTCGTGCCCGCGCCGCACCAGCTCTGCCCGCAGCACGTCCGCGTTTTCGATGATGCCGTTGTGGCACACAGCGATCTCGCCCGAACAGTCACAGTGGGGGTGGGCGTTTCCTACCGTGGGCTCACCGTGTGTAGCCCAGCGGGTGTGTGCGATTCCGGATTCGCCGCTGACCGGATCCCGTTCCAGAAGATCGCCGAGAACTTCGAGCCTGCCGGCTGCCCTCCGCATCTCCAGACCGAATCCGTTCTGCACGGCCAGGCCAGCGGAGTCGTATCCCCTGTATTCCAGTCGGCTCAGGGCCTCGAGCAGAATAGGTGACGCCTGTTCCGCTCCGGCATACGCGACGATTCCACACATGAGCGATGATCCTCTTGAGTACGGGCTCTCCCGAAGCGTACGTCGACGTTCCTGCTCCGTGGATCCGGCGAGGCTATCCCGCCGGTGTGAGCCTCTGTTACAAGAGGCGCGCCAAGCGACCGCACTTTGGCCCGATGGTGTCCAGGTCGCCGCTAACTATTTTTGCAGCAACCGGTTACTGAATCCGCTGCATCGTGGTGATTTATGGCCCGGCAGCGGGGCCCGCACCGGGTGTGGCGACAGTCCCACAGGGCGAGGGTCAGCCGGTGAAGGGCCACAGAAGGGGAATCAGCAGCACGCAGACAATGGCAAGGAGAATCTGGAGGGGAACACCGACCTTCGTGAAGTCAGTGAACCGATAACCTCCGGGACCGTATACGATGAGGTTGGTCTGATAGATCGGGGTGGACATCGACAGCGAGGCACCGATCGTCACGCCGACTACGAACGGCCTGGGGTCGAGTCCGAGGCCTGCAGCAGCCGATACGGCCACGGGAAACATGATCGCCACGGCCGCCGCGTTCGCTACCAGGGCGTTGAGCACCATTGCCGCGACGATCGCGGCGCCGAGGACCCCGACCGGACCGAAGCTGGCCCCCGCTCCAGCGACTCCCTTCGCGAGTATCGCTGCCGCACCGCTGGCATCCAGCGCCATGGCGATTCCAAGCGCCGACCCGATGGTAACGAGCACCGACCAGTCGATGGACCGCTTGGCCTCACCGAGGCTGAGGCAGCCGACGACGACCATGGTCATCGCGGCACCGATTGCGCTCACCACGATGGGAACGACATCGAGGGCTGCCAGCACAACCATGGCAATGAGGATGAGCACGCCCACCGCCGCCCGGTTTCGCCTGGGGGCGCTGCTGTCCCCGACGCGGCTCACCAGATAGAAGTCCGGCGAATACCGGAATGTTCGCGAGAAGGCCTCGGCCGCCTCGATGAGAAGTGTATCGCCCGGCCGCAGAACGATGTCCCCGATGCGGCCCTCGATCCGCTCGCCGTGTCTGTGCACCGCAAGTACGGCCGCATTGTAGCGGCCGCGGAAGGAGGCGTCGCGGATGTTGGAGCCGACCAGCGGCGACCCCGGCGACACGACGGCCTCGTGAAGGTGCCAGCGACCCGTGTCGGGGGGGCGGCCCGAGGCCGTCGGCGTAAGCCCGTCGAAACTCCGCAGGTCGACGATGCTCTCCACGACTCCCGCGAACGTCAGCAAGTCACCGGACAGCAGCCGCACGTCGGGGCCCACGGGCGAAATGATGCCCGTCGGGCGTTCCACGCGGACGAGAAACAACCCCGGAAGGTGGCGCAGTCCGGCCTCGACGATGGTCTTGCCGATGAGAGGGGAGGGGTCGGTAAGGCGCATCTCGACCAGGTAGCGGCGAACGTCCTCGCCCACCGTCCGAATCGGGACTCGATCCGTGAGCAGATGGGGAGCGACCCGTGTGAGGTAGGCGATACCGATCAGGGCGCACGGCACACCGATGGCCGCGAGCTCGAAGAACCCGAGGCCCGGCATCCCCGCTCGCTGCAGGAGT
>JBDHBK010000370.1:0-3038 GCA_039592635.1 Gemmatimonadota bacterium | reverse complement strand
CACGCCAGCCAGACGGGCCGCCAGTACCAGCATTACACCTGCTGCGATCGCTGCCAGCGCCTCCGGTGTTCCGGGCCGCCGCGAGTTCAGCCCCGCCACCACCGGCACGAACAGGCTGACGCTGAGGAACGTGTAGAACACGCTCAGCGCGCCGATGACCGAGGGAATCCCGAGCGCCAGGCCGACCGCCGTACCACCTCCGAAGACCGCCGCCCACCGCGCCGCCTTCAGAACCTGCCGGTCCGTAGCTTCCGGCCGCACGAAACGCTTGTAGAGGTCTTCCGACAGCGACGTGGACAGCATGAACAGGATCGCATCCGCCGAGCTCACTTCGGCCGAGAACACCGCGGCGAGCCCGATAGCGCCAAGCGCCGGCGGAAGGGCCATCGTCAGCACTGTGGGAAGTGCCAACTCGTGATTCGCGAGGCCCGGCGCGAAGGCATGCGCGAGGATCCCGAGCAGCGGAGGCACGGCCGCGAACACGAGCAAGGCCGCAGCGCTCAGACCGATGCCGAGACGGACGGTCCGCTCGTCCCGCGCCCCGTACGCTTTCTGAATGAGCCCCGGCGAGATGATGAAGGCCGGCACGAGCAGGGCCACGTAGAACACGCCGGAGCTTCCGCCATTCCAGAAGTTGAAGTAGTCCGGATCGGACGGCGCGGCGGCGATCAGGGCATCCCACCCACCGGCCGCAGAAAGCGCCCACGGCAGGGCGATCGCGAAGCCGACGAGGAGCACGACCAGCTGCACCAGGTTGACCCACGCCGAGGTCAGTAGCCCGCCCGCCGCGAAGTAGGCGGTCATCACGCCGCCCGCGATCAGGCACCCGGCCCACTTGGGAACGTCCGCGACCACCTCGAGAATCCACGCAAACGCGATCAGCTGCCCGGCGAGAATCGCGAGCGTCGCCAGCCACAGGAGAGACGCCACGATCCCACGTACGCTGGGTCCGTACCTGAGCTCGAGGTAGTCGCCGACCGTGTACAGGTCATGTTCCTTCGCGATTCGCCAGATCTTGGGCCCGATCCAGAAGGCGAGGAGCAGCGTCCCGATCGCGGCGGAGCCCACCCACCACCAGGCGGCCAGCCCGTCACGATACCCGAGCCCTGCCGCCCCCACGGTGGAGCCGGCCCCGATGTTTGCGGCGAGCACGGTGGAGAACAGGAGGACGGGGCCGAGACGGCGCCCGGCCACGAAGAAACCCTCGGTGGCTTTCACCCTGCGGCCGACCCACAGGCCGAGCGCGACGAGACACGCCGAGTAGAGGAGGAGGAAGAAGAGGGTGGCGTTCACCGAATCGTCAGCGCGGACCGGCCAGGTCGCTCACGGAGGGAAAGCCCTCCAGACCCTCGGCCGAGCGCACGGCGTTGAGGATCGCCTCGGCCACGACGTCGGCCGCCACGGCACCGATCACGATCAGGTTCGGCTCGCCTCCAATCTCGCCCGTGGCCAGCGAGAAGATCGTGTCCCCATCCCACGGCGTGTGGGCCGGGTAGACGGCCCGCGCCAGTCCGTCCTGCGCCATCTGCGCCATCTTGGTGGCCTGCGCCTTGGTCAGCGTGGCGTTGGTGGCGACCACGCCGATGGTCGTGTTCTCGCCCGGGCCTCCCTCGAGACCCGGCCGGGTGCGTACCAGCTGGCGCGCGTCCGCGAAGCCGCTGCCGTCCTCGGCCCGGATTCCGGCCACGATCTCCCCAGTGGCCGGATCGACGACGTCTCCGACCGCGTTCACC
The DNA here is from genome assembly GCA_039592635.1 of Gemmatimonadota bacterium. Lineage (GTDB taxonomy): Bacteria > Gemmatimonadota > Gemmatimonadetes > Palauibacterales > Palauibacteraceae > Benthicola. The sequence goes on along the minus strand of JBDHBK010000370.1, from coordinate 1,305 downwards.
GCCACGATCGCGCCTACGACCACGCCGTCGGGCAGTGTCACCGAGGCCGTTCCGATCCCGCCCTTCATGGCTCTTGCCAGTCCCGCGAGCCTGCCGACCGTCGCCCCGGCACCGGCGCCCACGCTGCCCTCACCGACTGCCCCATCCTTCGCCGCTTCTGCCGCTGCGTATCCGCAATCGGGACCCGGACGGATCGAGGAATCGCCGATCCACAGGTCGAACAAGATCGCACCGATGACAATCGGGACGATGTTGCCTCCCCACGCCTCGAAGCCGACGCCGCGTTCCTCGAGCCACCGCATGACGCCGCTGGCCGCATCCAGGCCATACGCGCTGCCGCCCGACAACACGACCGCCTGCACCTCCTGCACCGAGTTCACGGGATCGAGCAATGCGATCTCTCTCGTCCCCGGACCTCCGCCCCGGACGTCCACTCCGCCGACAGCACCGCCGCGCGCCAGGACCACCGTACAGCCGGTCGGCCGTTCGGTCAGCGTATGGTGCCCGACTTCGATGCCGGCCACGTCCGTGATCGAGCTGGTGGTCATCGTCCCCTCCCCTTCTTCCTGGGCGCAGGCCGTGGCCGGAACGACCAGAACCGCGACAGCGCAGAGCGCCGACAGCCCGCCACGGACCACCCCCATCAATGGCCCTCCGCCTCGCGCGTGGACTTCACGGTGATCGTCTCCAGGCCATGCGAATGCGGCCCCATCTCCTCCCGCCTGAGCATGAAGGCGAAGAAGAACCCGAGGAATCCGAGGACCGAGAAGATCCACATTCCGAGCGCATATCCACCCGGATTGGTGGCACTGGCGGCGGAGAAGTCGTTGGCCGCCCCGATCATCCAGTTGAATCCGAACAGGCCGATGTTCTGGATCATCGTCATCAGTCCGTAGGCGGTCCCAAGCTTGGACTCGTCGACCAGGTAGGCGACCGAGGGCCACATCACGGCCGGCACCAGGGAGAACGCGATCCCCATGATCGCCATCGGAACGAAGAGGCTGACCGACGTATAGGCCATCATCAGGTAGACGGGCACCAGCATCAGCGAGCCCACCATCATGAACAGCGAGCGGCGACCGACCCGGTCCACCCACAGGCCGAACAGCGGGGTCATGATCATCGAGAACAGGGTGATGATGCTGGAAAGGAAGCCGGCGCTCTCCCGGGTCGCGCCGTGCGCATCCTGGAAGAACTTGATGGCGAACGTCTGGAACGGGAAGATCGCCGAATAGAAAGTGACGCACAGCAGGACCACCCAGATGTACGAGCGACCGAAGCTGAACAGGTCAGCCCACTCCACCC
>JBDHBK010000369.1:0-3038 GCA_039592635.1 Gemmatimonadota bacterium | reverse complement strand
TGTTCTGCAGGTGCGTCCGTCGGCGGGGCCCGAGGAAGCCAAGCGAATCCTGCTCGATACGGCCGATGACCTCGGCCCCGGCGGACCTGACAACGACTCCGGGTACGGGTTGCTGAACGTGCCGGCCGCCGTACAGCGCGCCAACGCTGCGTTCGTCGGCGGCATGCTCCAGGCGTCGCTCCCTCGGCGAACGCGGGACAGCCTGTACGTCAGCGTCGGAAACCGTGGATCCGCCCCGTGGACAGGGGGCGAAGTGTGGGTGATTCCGGAAGGCCGCCCTCCCGTGGCCCGGGATCTGCCTTACCTCGCTCCCGGGGCGATCGAGCGATTCGGATTGGCGATCGACCCGAAATCAGGAACGCGCTCGGTGCGCGTCGCAGTGACCGACCTGTCGGGAGGAATCATCCTGTCCCGCGTTCTGATCAGCAGCCCCCCGAACCTGTTCGGAGGTTGGATCCTGGAGGTCGGCGACCTGGCGGCCGGTGGAAACGATTTCGGCCGCTTCGGCCGCGTGGCCGCCTTCCGGGGTTTCGAGTGGCAGGGAACGGAGCTTCTCACCGGCGGCGGAATCGCGGTGGCAGGCTCCGGGCGGATCTCGGACGGCTTCTATACCACGACGCTCGGCAGGGCCGATCTGAAGGCCTCGGCGCCGGCGATCGAGACGGACTGGGCGCCCACCCGATCGGAGACGGATGTCGAGCCGCTGCGCGCCGAGTACCGGTTCGACGACCAGGAGGCGCTTCGTCCGCTTGGCCTGGAGGTGAGAGCGATCAGCGAGGTGAGCGAGGCAGGTGGAGTCGGGGCCCTGACTGTGGTCACCACCGTGCGCAACCTGTCCGGAGGCCGGATCCAGGACGCCACGCCGGCCTTTCTGGCGGATTGGGACCTGGACGGAGGCGAAACGGTGCGTTGGTCGAGTGAGATGCAGGCGCTTGTGGCCGAGTCTCGAGACGGTGGAGGTGCCATCGCGGTCCTGGCGTCGGAGGGGGTCGTAGTGGGCCGTGCCTCGGTTCCCCTGGGTACCCCGGCTCCGGGCGGTGCGTACGAGCCGGACAGCGGCGTACTGTGGGACACTTTCGAAGAAGCGGACAAGCTGGATCTGGTCACGGGAGCGGACGCGAGCGGCCTTCCCGGTTTCTCGACGGCGACCGACCGCGCGGCGCTTCTCAGCACAGGGCCTTTCGATCTCGCGGCCGGAGAATCGCGCACTCTCCGATTCTGGTTGCTGGCGGCGCAGTCCGAGGCGCAGGCAGCGGCGCGGTTGCAGGAGCTGCGCGACGAGCCGATCGAGCCGCCAGGACCCGACGCCCGTTTCGAGATCGAACCACCGTTTCCGAATCCTCTGCGAACCGGCTCCGGCCGGGTCATGAACTTCCCGTACAGCGTGCCCGAGTCGGCGCGTGAGGCTGGTCTGGCCCTCGTGTTCGAGGTGTACGACGTGGCCGGGCGGCGCCTGGTGCGGCAGAGCCAGGTGCTCACGCCGGGCGGGGCCCTGCCTCGGATCACGTGGGACGGCCTCCTGGCCGATGGCCTGGAGGCGGCATCCGGCGCCTATCTATACGTCCTCCGACTGGGTGATGAGAACCGCTCGGGACGCCTGGTGCTGGTCCACTGAGGCCGGGGGCCTAGACCTCTCTAAACGTTTTCGACCGGCCGCGCATTCATGCTATCAGAAGAACACGGCGGAGAGATATCCGCCTTTCCCGATCCGGCGAGCCGCCGGACGGAGATCGTTCCCACTGAGCTACCGCACAATGGAGGCAGTTCGTGATGCGACGCATGGTCCGTATGTTCGCCGCGACCGCGGCCGTTCTGGCCCTGGCGCCAGCCGCGCCTGCACAGATGGCGCAGGAGATCGTCGATATGGATGCCGTCGAGGCCATCCGGGTCGAGGGTCTCGAGAATTCACAGATACAGGAACTGGCGGGGTACCTGACCGATGTGATCGGCCCCCGTCTCACCAACTCCCCCGGCATGACGCGGGCCAACGAGTGGACCGCCGAGATGCTCAACGAGTGGGGTCTGGACAACGTTCAGATCGAGCCGTGGGGCGAGTTCGGGCGCGGTTGGGAAATGGTTTCCTACAGCGGCCGCATTCTCACTCCCTACGCCCAGCCCCTCGTGGCCCAGCCGTCGGGCTGGACCGGGAGCACGCCGGGCATGGTCACGGGACCGGCCGTCATCATCGAAGCCGAATCGGTTGAAGATCTCGAGGCGTATCGCGGAACGCTTGCCGGTGCCTGGATCCTCTCGCGCCCAGAAGTCCAGATGAGTCCGGATTGGGACCCGAGGCCTCTCCGGACCCCGCTCGAGGATCTTCTCGAGCCGGCGGAAGAGCGCGAAGGCCGACCCCAGATGGATGATGAAGAGAGGGCCCGCCGGATCGCTGAGTGGAGGCGCATGCGCGAAGTCCGAACGGCGATGAGCGAGTTCCTGCAAGGCGAAGGGATCGCCGGCATGCTCGTGCCGTCCTCCCGGGAATACATGCTGGTGCGCGGCGGCGGAAGTGGTGCGGGACGCGATCCGGCGAACCCCGAGCCTCTCCCCGAGCTCAACGTGTCGGGCGAGCAGTACAACCAGATCTATCGGAACGTGAAGCGGGGCATTCCGGTTGAGCTGGAGATCGATGTGCAGAACCAGTTCTACTCGGACGACTTGCAGTCCTACAACACGCTTGGCGACATCCCCGGGTCGAACCTGGCGGATGAGTACGTGATGATCGGCGCCCACCTCGACTCGTGGCACTACGGTACCGGCGCGACCGACGATGGGTCGGGCACGGTCGTGATGATGGAGGCGATGCGAATCCTGAAGGCGCTCGACCTGCAGCCGCGGCGGACGATCCGCATCGCGCTGTGGGCCGGAGAGGAGCAGGGTCTGCTGGGCTCGAGGGGCTGGGTGGCGAAGCATCCGGATCTGCACCCGAAGGTGTCCGCCTATCTCAACGTGGATAACGGCACCGGCCGGATTCGGGGGATCTGGGACCAGAGCAACGAGGCGGCGCTTCCGGTCTTCGAGCAGATCCTGTGGCCGTTCCG
>JBDHBK010000368.1:0-3040 GCA_039592635.1 Gemmatimonadota bacterium | reverse complement strand
CCCGCGACCCGGGAGCTGGCCCTGCAAGAGGTCGCCGGGGGCTACGAGCTTACGGCCCCCGTCCGCTGCCGCATCTCGCCGACCGAGCTCGTGGAGGCGCGCGGTTTCGCACCGGCCGTGCCCGCGATCTCGGGACTGGCCGTGGCTCCGGACGGCACCCTGTGGGTGCGTCGTGGCCGGGTGAGTGGAGAGGCTGAACCGTCCATCGACGTATACGGGAGGGGCGGGGGGTACATGGGGACCCTTCCTCCGGGATCGCCGTTTCCCGTGGCATTCGCCGGTCGGGCGACCGACTACCGTGTCGTGTCGCTGGAGCCCACCGATACCGACACCATCGAAATCGTGCTGCACAAGATCGTACGATAGTCCGCCGTCCTCGCGGCGGGCGGCATCATGGAAAGGAAGTCCAATGGCTCGTCCTCTCGCGGCGGTCCTTCTCTTTCAGGCCCTTTCGATGGCCGCGGGCTCGCCCGCCACGGGACAGCAGGGCGACACGTTCAGGACCGGCTTCGGGTGGCAGCCGGGAATGCGCATCGAGGCGAGCGAGACCCGCGTGGGTGTCCTGCGCGAGGGAGCCATATCCGACTCGGGCCGGGTGTCTACCGCCACGTACTCGATCGTGGTCACCGAACACCGGGACGGCCTCCTGATTTCCCACGAAGACATCCGGGTCGAGCGAGTCGGCGAGTTTCCGGAGGACCTCCCGCCCATCGCCCGGGTCAACACCGTGGTGGCCGATAACCTGCAATACTGGATGCGGCTCCCGGACCTGGTGGTGAGCGAGGAGGGCGAGTTCATCCGGGTGGACGACCTCGAGGGGTTCGGGTTCCGCGTCGCGAGCTCGATTCGGCCGGTGGCTTCGGCCCTGGGAGGTGGAGACCCGGAGATCCTCGCGCTGCTCGACAGCCTGCTGAACGTGGTGATCGATGACGATGTGATCGAGGGGTTGGCGGCCGATCGGTGGTCGTCCCTGGTGGACAAGTGGGCCGCCACGGACTGGGAAATCGGGCAGGTGTTCGGGGCGGAGATCTCGGCTCCGAATCCGCTGGTTCCGGGTCCGGCCATCGCGTATACGATCCAGGCCGGAGTGACCCAGAGGATCGCCTGCGAGGCTCCGGGCGGCGGGGTCGTGTGCGCCGTGTTCGTCATGGTGACGCGGCCGGCGCCGCAGGCCATCGGCGAGGCGGCGCGGCTGCTCGCGGATTCGTTGGGAGCCCAGCTCCTGGCGGCCACCGGACGGGAAGTTCCCGCCGGATACGGGGAAGGGGGCGAGAGTCCGCTGACATTCCAGGAGTTGATCCTGGAGGGCCGCGTGGAGTTGATGGCCGACCCGGTTTCGTTGCTGCCATTGTGGTTGGAAGAAAGGCAGAAGCGGGCCGGGAGCGGGATCGGACTGGGCGAGCCGTTCAGCTTCTACACGGAAGAAATCCTGACCACGGAATTCTCGTACCCCGACCGCCCCTGAGCCGCCCTGCGCGACCCGTTCCGCGAAACCGGTTTTGGTGGTAACCTCCGGGTATCCCCGACCCTGAATCCGGAGTTGGACATGCAGCAGGCATACAGGAGCGCGGTCCTTCTGGGCCTCCTCTTCGCCGTCGGTTCGCCGCGCGCAGCGACGGCCCAGGAGAACACCGGTCACCCCGACCTCGAGAATCCCGCCGTCTTCGAACGGAACAAGGAACCGGCGCGAGCCACCTTCTATCCGTTTGCGGACCGGGAGTCGGCTCTGACACGCGATCCGGACCGGTCGCCGTTCGTCCGGTCGCTGAGCGGCACCTGGAAGTTCCACTGGGTGAGCGACCCGGCGGATCGTCCGACCGACTTCCATCGATCCGATTTCGACGATAGGGCATGGGACGAGATCCCGGTGCCGTCGAACTGGGAAGTACTTGGCTACGGCATCCCGATCTATACGAATATTCCCTATCCCTTCCCACCAGATCCGCCGCGCGTGCCGGCCGAGTGGAATCCGGTCGGGTCGTACCGACGCACCTTCGAGGTGTCTGAGGACTGGGCCGGCATGCAGGTGTTCCTGCACTTCGGCAGCGTGAAGTCGGCCATGTACCTGTGGGTGAACGGCCGCGAGGTCGGATACAGCCAGGGGAGCAAGACCCCGTCCGAGTTCAACATCACGCCGTTCCTGGAGCCGGGCTCCAACACCGTGGCCGTCCAGGTCTATCGATTCTCGGATGGAGCGTATCTCGAGGGGCAGGACTACTGGAAGATCAGCGGAATCGAGCGCGACGTGTTTCTGATGGCCACGCCGGGCGTGCACGTGCGAGACTTCCTGGCCCGGCCCGAGCTCGACGCAGAGTTCAACGACGGCGTCCTGACCATCGATGCAGAGGTGTCGAGCGTCCTGGCGCGGCCGGTCTCCGCCTACCGGTTGAGTGCTGAACTTCTCGGCCCCGACGGAAGCCCGGTGTTCGATGTGCCGCTGATGACGACCTTCGGACTCGAAGCCGCCGGGACGGACTTCGTCACCTTGCAGGGCGCCGTGTCGGCTCCCCTCAAGTGGACGGCCGAGACCCCGAACCTCTACACCCTTCTGATCACGCTGGCGGACGATGAGCAGGAGATCCTGCAGGTAATCCCGACCCGGGTCGGTTTCCGGACGGTCGAGATCCGGAACGGACTGCTGCAGGTGAACGGGGTGTCCGTCACGCTGAGAGGCGTGAACCGCCACGAGCACGATCCGCATACCGGGCGCGTGATGTCGGACGAGGTGATGCTCCGCGACATAGAGCTCATGAAGCAGTACAACGTGAATGCGGTCCGCACCTCCCACTATCCCAGCGACCCGCGCTGGTACGACTACGCCGACGAGTACGGTCTCTACATCGTCGATGAAGCCAACGTCGAATCACACGGAATGGGCTACGATCCCGACGTCACCCTGGGGAACGATCCGGCGTGGAAGGCCGCACACCTGGACCGCACGATCCGCATGGTGAAGCGGGACCGAAACCACCCCTCGGTGATCATCTGGTCACTGGGGAACGAGGGCGGCGATGGCGTCAACTTCGAGGCGACGTCGGCG
>JBDHBK010000367.1:0-3048 GCA_039592635.1 Gemmatimonadota bacterium | reverse complement strand
GGCTCTTCCCTACGGCATAGGCTTCGCGGCCGGAGCGATGGTGTTCATGGTTCTGCTCGAGATCCTGCCGGAGGCGTACGGGAAGGGATCGGCCCGCGAGATCGGCACGATCACCACGCTGTCGATGATCGCGATGATGCTGTTCCAGAAGATGGTCGCTGGCTAGCGGGGATTTCGAGCCGGTGGAAGGGCTCAGTCGGCGCCCGGGGGTGTAGGAGGTTCGAACGGGAGCGGTCACGGTGTCCGCACCGGGGGTGAACCGAGCTTCGGAGGGGTGTCGTGCGGAAACGAAATCCAGTGAGATCTGTCGCGGCTCGTGTCTTCGCGGCCGCGGTCGTGTCGTGTGTGTTCCTCGCCTCTCCGGCGGACCTCGAGGCCCAATCAGCGCGCACCCTGGTGCGTGGCGAGAGCAGCAACGGGGGGTTCGGCGCGGTCGGGTTCAAGGGGTCGGGCGTGAACGACCAGTTCGCCGGCTTCTTCGGCGCCCGGGGCGCCTGGATGATCGATCACGTGTTCGCACTCGGCGCCGGCGCGTATCTGATGGGCGGCGGGGTGGACGTCGAGCGCTCGACGGGCTCGCAGTCCCTCAAGATGTGGTACGGCGGGGCCGAGATCGAGTTCATCAGCGGGTGGAGCGAGGTGTATCACTTCACCTTTCTGACCCTGATCGGTGGGGGCTCATTGGACCTGGAGGGGCAATCCGACGGGATCTGGACCGTCGAGCCGGCGCTGAATCTCGAGATCAACGTGAACTCGTTCTTCCGCCTCGATTTCGGCGGCGGCTACCGGTTCGTATGGGACGTGGATATTCCCGAACTCTCCAACGGTGACCTGAGTCAGTTCTTCGGACAGGTAGTCCTCAAGTTCGGCGCGTTCTAGCAGGACGGGAACGAGTGAGCACCGGCGGGCTTGCCCACCCGCCGGTGCTCGGGCTAGTCTCCGCTCTCGACCGAGACCACCCTCAAGGCACTCCGGCCATGTCTTCCATACATGCTGTCGCAGTCGTTCCGGCCCGCTACGATTCGCAGCGGTTTCCGGGCAAGGTTCTGGCCGATATCGGCGGAGATCCCCTCATCCAGTGGGTGTACGAGCGCGCGGCCAGGGCTCGCAAGGTGGACCGGGCGTTCATCGCGACGGATTCCGAGAAGGTCGAAGCCGCGTGCCGCGCATTCACGAGCGATGTATGGCTTTCGCAGGCTCCGCACGCCAGCGGGACCGATCGGGTGGCGGAGATCGCTCGCGAGGTTGAAGCGAAGATCTTCGTCAACGTCCAGACGGACGAGCCGATGATGGACCCCGACCTGGTGGATGCGCTCATCGATCTCATGGACAGGGAGGGGGTCGATTTTGCCAGCGCCGTCGCGCCGATTCACGAGATGAGCGACTTCCTGGACCCCAACGTGGTGAAGGTCGTATGCGACGCCCGCGGTGACGCGCTGTACTTCTCCAGGGCGCCGATCCCGTGGCCTCGTGGAGAGCGCCTGGCTCCGGGGGCGCCGTGGCCCCCCGGTCTGAGAGCCCTTAAGCACATAGGGATCTACGCATACCGGAGGGAGGCCCTGCTGGAACTCGCGGCCCTGCCGCGGTCCGAGGCCGAGGTCGCTGAGAGCCTCGAGCAACTTCGGGTGCTGGATCGAGGCTGGAAGATGCGGATCCTGGAATGGGACTACAAGGGTATCGGCGTGGATACCGAATCGGACCTGGAGAGAATCAGAAACTACATCAAGAATCAGTCGTCAAAGTAATGGGGGATAGCTAGTTGCCAGGATTTGAAGTATTCGGGGACGAAGAGCGAGTCGAAGTCGGTCACGTGCTCGACACGGGCGTCCTGTTCAGGTACGGGTTCGACGATGTCCGGGGCGGGGTCTGGAAGGCCCGCACGTTCGAGGCGGAGTTCTCACGTCGTCTGGGAGCCGCCTACTGCCACCTGTGTTCGAGCGGAACGGCGGCCCTGGGCATCGCGATGGCGGCCTGCGGGATTGGCGCCGGGGATGAGGTGATCGTTCCGACGTTCACCTTCATCGCCACCATCGAGGGCGTGCTTCAGGCCGGGGCGGTGCCGGTATTCGCGGATATCGACGAGACGCTGTGCCTGGACCCGGAGTCGGTGCGGAATCGAATCACCGGACGCACGAGGGCCGTCGTTCCGGTGCACATGTGCGGATCCATGGCTCGCATCGATGAGTTGGCCTCGCTTTGCGCCGAATCGGGTCTGCGGCTGATCGAGGATACGGCGCAGGCGGTGGGGGCCACGTTCCACGGCCGGTCTCTCGGAACGTTCGGTGACGTGGGCTGCTATTCGTTCGATCCGGTGAAGACGATCACCTGCGGTGAGGGCGGTGCGATCGTCACGGACGACGAAGACCTGTACCACCAAGCCGAGCAGTACGCGGACCACGGGCACGATCACGTGGGGAGCGATCGCGGGGCCGAGGGACACCCGATCCTCGGAACGAATTACCGAATCAGCGAGCTCGGCGCAGCGATAGGACTGGCTCAGCTCCGAAAGCTCGACTGGATTCTCGAGACCCAGCGGAGGAACAAGAGCCGGTTGCGCGAGGCCTTCGCCAGCTGCGGGGAGGTCGCGTTCCGAGAGATCCCGGATCCGGACGGGGACTCGGCCACGTTCCTGTCGGTATTCGCGCCTGACGAGGATACGGCCCGGGCGTGGACGCGGGCCCTGGCTGATGCCGATGTCCCGGGTTGCTTCTACTGGTACGACAACAACTGGCACTATCCCCGCCGGTGGGAGCACCTCAAGGAGATGCGTACGCCGGGGCTTTCCCCCCTCACGCTGCTCGATTCACCGCCGGACTTTTCAGCCATGGATATCGAGCGGTCGGACCGAATCATGTCGCGCACGATTTCGATGCTGGTCAAACTGTCCTGGACCGATGCGGAGCTGGGCGATATCCAGGATCGGATCAGGAAGGCCCTGGAGGGCTGACCATGTTCAGAAATTTCCCGATGATCTCGCGTGTGGTGTACGGGCGGGGCTGTTTCGACCAGCTGGACGACATCCTTGCCGACCACAGACACCCCGGCCGC
>JBDHBK010000366.1:0-3054 GCA_039592635.1 Gemmatimonadota bacterium | reverse complement strand
CATGCACGACGTGGAAGTGGTCCGGCAGGCCGTTCCTACCGCATGGCGCTTCGCCTACAGCGTGGACCGCGGGTTCAGGCAGGTCTCGTACGATGAGCACAGCCGGAAGAACATCCGGGTCATCGGCGCGTCGGACGGCTACGAGGCTTTGCAGGGCTGGGACATCGCCGAGGGACGGGGGCTCACGACCCTGGACGAGCGGAAGTCACTCAAGGTGGCCGTGATCGGAGCGGACATCGCCGAGAGGCTCTTTCCCGAGATCAGTCCCATCGGAAAGCGGATCCGGCTCGGCTCCACCCGGCTGGAGGTGGTGGGCGTCTGGGAGAGACAGGGCGGACTGCTCGGCGCCATCCGGGACGCGTCGGTGCTCGTGCCGATTTCCACATTCCGCGAGACCATGGCCTGGCAGCGCGACCGCATCGGCGAGATCACGGTCAAGACCCGCACCACTGAGGAGATGCAGGCGTCCATGATGCAGGTGGAAGCCGCCCTGAGGCGCGATCGCCTGCTTCGCCCCGGCCAGGAGAACAATTTCTGGCTCCAGACATCCAGCGACCTGCTCAGCACCTGGGAAACCATCAACCGGATCCTGTTCGCGGCGATCCCGGGCCTGGTCTCCGTTTCCCTGGTCGTCGGCGGAATCGTGATCATGAACATCATGCTGCTTTCCGTGGCGGGGAGGATCCGGGAGATCGGGGTTCGCAAGGCCCTCGGAGCGACGCGCCGGGACATCCTCTTCCAGTTCCTGGCCGAGTCCTCCACGCTCTCGGTTGCCGGCGCCGCGATCGGCATCGGCCTCGGGATCGGATTGGGCAAGACCGTGGATGCGCTCACGCCGCTTCCGGCGTCGGTACCGATGTGGTCGATCGTCGTGTCGCTCGTCCTCGGACTTGTCGTCGGAGTCGGGTCCGGTATCTACCCCGCCTACCGGGCGGCGAAGCAGGACCCCATCGTCGCGCTGCGCTATGAGTAGGCGCGGCCGGGGGGGCATGGGTATCTGGGCGACGCTCAAGGAAGGCCTCCTCGTCGCCTTCGATTCGCTGCGAGCCAACAAGGTGCGCAGCGGCCTCACCATCCTCGGGGTGACGATCGGCGTGATGGTGGTGCTCATCATGGCCGCCGTGGTACAGGGCGTGAACGAGAGCTTCCGCGACATCATCGCGTCATCGGGACCGACCACTTTCTACGTTTTTCACGCTCCGGTCGGGGGCGGGGGCATCAGCACCGGCCTGGAAGAGGAGGAGAACGCGTTCATGCGGAACCCGCCCCTCGACCAGAGCTGGGCCCCGGAGCTGGCCCGCCTCGACGTGATCCGCATGGTCGCTCCCGGGGCAGATCTGGGCGAGTGGGGCTTTCACGCGCGGGCCGGCGACACCGACGTCCGGATCTCTCTGTATGCGGTCAACTCCGAGTACATGGAGATGGACGGGGGGGACCTGGTGGACGGACGGTTCTTCACGGCTGCGGAGGAGAGCCGCCGCCGACCGGTGGCGGTGATCGACTCCGCGACGGCCGCCGACCTTTTCGGCGGGCTGGACCCGCTGGGGCAGCGATTCAACATCGGGATGCCCGGGCGCCGCCAGGCTCCTTTCGAAGTGGTCGGGGTGTACCGCCCCCCCGACAACCTCTTCATGGGCTTTCAGTCGCACTACGTGTTCACGCCTTTCAGCTCGCTGAAGAAATCGGTCGGCATCTGGGACCGCATGGTGTACTTCATCGTCAAGCCGCACGAAGGGGTCGAGCTGGAAGCGGCGCTGGATGCCGTGAGGACCCGTATGAGACAGCTGCGCGGCCTGAACCCGGGCCAGGAAGACAACTTCAACCTGATCACGCAGGACCAGGTGATGGAGTGGTGGAACAACTTCACCGGTGTCTTCTTCGCCGTGATGGTGGCCCTCTCCGGAGTCGGCCTGCTCGTCGGAGGCATCGGTGTGATCGGGATCATGATGATCTCGGTCACCGAGCGCACAAGGGAAATCGGCCTGCGGAAGTCCCTCGGGGCGCGCAGACGCGATCTTCTGTGGCAGTTCCTGGTAGAGGCGGCGACCCTGACCCTGCTCGGCGGTGCCATCGGCATGGCGCTGGGCGGCCTGATCGTGTGGGTCGTCGCATCGTTGACGCCCGTACCCGCCTCGGTTCCGTTGTGGTCGATCGCGGTGGCCCTCCTGGCCTCGATCTTCACTGGCGTCGGTTTCGGCCTCTACCCGGCGGCGCGCGGCGCCGGGCTGGACCCGGTCGAGGCCCTGCGCTATGAGTGAGTCTTCTTTAGCTTCCTGCCTGCTGGCCAACACCTGACGGAAGGATGGCATGACGGATCACTCGGTCGACGTCCTGGCCATCGGCCCTCATCCCGACGACGCGGAACTGCTGTGCGGCGGTACACTCGCCCGTTGCGCCGACCGGGGCCATCGCACGGGAATCCTCGACCTGACCCGAGGCGAGACGGCCACTCGCGGCAATCCTGAGCTCCGCGCCTCCGAAGCGGCTGCGGCGGCCGAGATACTCGGTGTGTCCGTTCGGCTGAACGCCGAACTGGCCGATGCCGGGATCACCAACGACAGGGCGACCCGCGAGCACATCGTCGGGTTCCTCCGGCTGCTCACTCCCAGGGTCGTAATCTTCCCGTTCGTGCGCGGCCGGCATCCGGATCACCGCCTCGCGGCCGAAATGTGCAGAGACGCCTGCTTCCTGTCCGGCCTCGCGAAGTTCGGTTCCGGCTTGCCCCATCGGCCCCACAAAATCCTGTACGCCATGGCCTTCAGGGAGGACACCGTGAAGCCGACCTTCGTGGTGGACATCACCGAGCAATTCGGGCGGAAGATGGAGGCCATCCGCATGTATTCCTCCCAGTTCGAGGGGGTCCAGCAGGCGGGAGAAGCGTTTCCCACCGGGCAGTCGCTGTACGATCTCATCGACGTGCAGAGCCGGCACTACGGCAGCCTCATACGGCGAGGGTACGGCGAGCCGTTCTACACGGACGAGACCGTGGAAATCGAGGACGTCGCCGGCATGCGCGTGCGCTCACTTTGAGGTTGGCGGAATCATGATCTATCT
>JBDHBK010000365.1:0-3056 GCA_039592635.1 Gemmatimonadota bacterium | reverse complement strand
GGGCCACGTGGGCTTCATACAGCGGCGTTCGCTTGAGCTCACTCATGATGCCGCCCGCATCCTTTCTATTCCGGGTCCGTCCACCGACGGGCCCGGCTGTGGATCAACTGGGTCAGAGAATGTAACGCCGAAGGTCGTCGTCTTCGACGATTCGCGCCAGCCGTTCCCGAACGATCGTGGCGTCGATCGCGAAGCGAGGCGGTCCCTCGGGATCCGGCAGGTTGAACATCACGTCTTCGAGCAACGTGGTCAGTACCGTGTGCAGCCGCCGGGCTCCGATGTTCTCCAGGCTCTGGTTCACATCGGCCGCGATCCGGGCGATTTCGTGGATCGCGTCTTCCTCGAACTCGAGTTCGGCGCCCTCGGTAGCCACCAGGGCCATGTACTGGGTGAGCAGGGCGTTCTTGGGCTCGAGGAGTATCCTGACGAACTCTTCCTTGCCGAGGCTGTGTAGCTCGACCCGGATGGGAAACCTGCCCTGCAACTCGGGAATGAGGTCGGAAGGACGGGACACGTGAAACGCCCCCGCCGCGATGAACAGGATGTGTTCGGTTCCGACCATCCCGTAGCGTGTCTGGACGGTCGAACCCTCGACGATGGGCAGGAGGTCGCGCTGCACCCCTTCCCGCGACACGTCGGGTCCCTGGTCCCGCCTCGAGCCGGCAACCTTGTCCAGCTCGTCCAGGAAGACGATCCCCATGTGCTCGGCGCGGGCGACGGCCTCGTCCACCACCTCCTCCATGTCGATCAACTTCTCCGTCTCTTCGGACAGCAGGATACGACGGGCCTCGGCGACGGTGACCATGCGGCGGCGCGTGCGCTTCGGAAGCATGTCCTGGAGCATTTCGCCGATGTTGAAGTCCAGGCCGTCCATGCCCATCGCACCGACGTCCATCGTCGGCACCGAGGACTCCGAAACCTCCACCTCCACTTCCCTGTCTTCCAGCTTCTCGTCCCTGAGCAGGCCCCGGAGCTTCTCACGAGTGCGACGACGACGTCCCTCCAGGGACTCGTCACCCTCGATCGGCTCCACTTGAGAAGTGCCGGTGGACCCGACCACAAAGGTGCGGGGTGCCTCATCGCCGGCGGCGTCGTCGGCCGGGCCGGTCGCCGCTGAGTCCGGCTCGGCGAGCGGAGGAAGCAGCAGGTCGAGCAGGCGCTCCTCCACCCGGTCCGCCGCCACCTCGCCGAACTCGTCTTCCTTCTCGCCGCGGACCATGTTGACGGAAATGTCCACGAGGTCGCGAATCATGGATTCCACGTCCCGCCCCACGTAGCCCACTTCGGTGAACTTCGAGGCCTCCACCTTGATGAACGGCGCTCCCGCGAGGCGCGACAGGCGGCGGGCGATCTCGGTCTTCCCGACCCCGGTGGGGCCGATCATGATGATGTTGTTCGGGAGGATCTCGTCCCGCAGATCCGGATCCACGTGCTGCCTCCGCCACCGGTTCCGCAGCGCGATAGCCACCGCCTTCTTGGCCTCGTCCTGCCCGACGATGTACTTGTCCAGTTCCTCCACGACCTTCCGTGGAGTCAGCGACGCGAAATCGCGCGAATCCTCCTTCGTCGTCTGAGCGGTCATCCGCCGAGCTCCAGGACCGTGATGTTCGTGTTCGTATAGACACAGATGTCGGCCGCGATCCCGAGAGCTTCCCGCACGATGCCCGAGACCGGAAGGTCGGAATGCGCCCCCAGGGCTCGCGCGGCAGCCAGCGCGTAGGGTCCGCCCGAACCCACGGCGAGCACTCCGTCGTCCGGCTCGATGACCTCTCCCGTTCCCGAAACCAGCAGGCTGTGCTCCTGGTCCGCCACGATCATCAAGGCCTCGAGGCGCCGCAGGTAACGGTCAGAACGCCAGTCTTTCGCCAGTTCCACGGCGGCCCGCATCAGGTTTGCCGGGTGGCGCTCCAGTTGCGACTCGAATTTCTCGAACAGGGTGAGAGCGTCGGCGACACCGCCGGCGAAACCCGCCAGAATCTGGCCGCCTTTCATACGCCGCACCTTGGTGGCGCCGGCCTTCATCACCGTGTCGTTCATGGTGACCTGGCCATCTCCACCGATCGCGACGCCATCGTCACGTCGTACACACAGAATGGTCGTCGCCCTCAGTGATCTCACCGGTACACTCCTCTCGAGAACGGCGGGCAGTCCGCCGCTCGGTTCAATCAGCTCTTGGGTGAGCCTGTCGATAGGCCTTCACCAGCCGGTCGCGTGAAGTGTGCGTGTAGATTCGGGTCGTCGAGAGACTCGAATGACCCAGCAGCTCCTTCACGGCCATCAGGTCTGCCCCTTCGTCCAACATATGCGTCGCGAACGTATGCCTCAGGGCGTGAACGGAGAGGTTCTCCCCTTCCGCAGCCCAGGCCATCCAGGCACCGACGGAACGCTGAATCTGCCGGCGTGAGATCCGCGTACCGCGACGGGATATGAAGAGCGGGCTGCCACCCCCATCCAGGGAGCTGCGACTTGATACGTCGCTCCGGCGGGCAAGATAGTCCTCGATAGCCTCACGGGCCCGCGCACCCACGGGCACGATGCGCTCCTTGTCTCCCTTCCCCAGCACCTTGACCAGGCCTCGATCGAGGTCCAGGTCAGCGTCGTCCAGGCCCTGCACCTCGGCCAGTCGCAGGCCACACGAATAGACGATTTCGATGATCGCGCGATCCCTGACGGCCAGCGGTCGGTCGTCGGTGGCGTACGCCTCGAGTGACGCGAACAGGACCTCCGTCTGGCCCTGCGTCAGATACCCCGGAAGCTCCTTACGTTTCCTCGGGGTCCGGACGAGCCGTGCCGGGTTGTGCGAGACGACGTCGGTGCGGTGCAGGAAGCGGTAGAACGCCCGGACGGCGGACAGTTTCCTGGCCACGGTGGAGCGTTTGAGACCCCGGCTATCCAGCTCACCCAGCCATGATCTGATATCGAGTCTGTCCACGTCCGACCAGCTCCAACCGGCCCGCTCCATGTGTCCACCGAGAAACGCCGCGAAGTCGCCGAGGTCTCGCCGATAGGCAGCCTCCGTGTGGGCGGATAGCCGACGCTCGACCCGCACGTAGCGC
>JBDHBK010000364.1:0-3063 GCA_039592635.1 Gemmatimonadota bacterium | reverse complement strand
GGTCGCGGGTTCGAGTCCCGCCGGCTCCACTTCTGCCACCGTAGCTCAGAGGTAGAGCACTCGATTCGTAATCGAGCGGTCGTCGGTTCAATTCCGACCGGTGGCTTGGTGGAAGACAGATTCGCAGGACACGCAGGCATAGCTCAGCTGGTTGTTCTCGCTTCGCTCGAAAGGTCGCTTCGCGACGGGAGCGCAGCTTCGCGGACCCACCTGGGATGATTGATTGAGACTTGCAGGCATAGCTCAGCTGGTAGAGCGCAACCTTGCCAAGGTTGAGGTCGCCGGTTCGAATCCGGTTGCCTGCTTGAACGACAGCAGTCAACACGTAGTTCGCACGCAGGAGCGTGCTCAGGGTCGATCGCGTTGCGATCGACTCGCCTGCTTAACGTCGGGGCGTGGCTCAGTCCGGTAGAGCGCTGCGTTCGGGACGCAGAGGTCCCCGGTTCAAATCCGGGCGCCCCGACTTCCAAGGGTCGATCGCGAGATCGGCCCTTCTTGTATGAGGTCCCCGGTAACTCGCACGCTGGCGCGTGCTCAATGTCTCGGCGCTTGGCGCCTCGACTCCAAATCCGGGCGCCCCGACTTCCGAGGGTCGATCGCCAGATCGGCCCTTCTCCAATCCTGCCCTTCGCACGTTCGGTCAGCGTGGCCCAAGCCGGTACCAACCTGTCCCGTGAATTCGGTCAAAGGGCTGATTTCTGCACTTGATCGGTGGCAAGCAACGTGCAACCATGACTGCAGGCATCACTCAGCCGGAGGGTCACATGGGCCGAGACCGCAGCGCCGCTGTGGTCCTGGGGCTCGAGCCGACGGGCGAGCCCCTGACGCACCAGTTGCTCGGAGCGCGACTCTATCTGCACACGCTCGTGCGGGTCGGGATGGCTGTCGCGCTTGTCGTGGCCGCCTTCGTGGGGCGCGACTTCGTCGGGATCACGGATCTGGACGTCCGGGCGTTCCTGGTCCTTGCAGGGCTGATCCTCGCCTATGACGGCGTGGCCTGGCTGCTGATTCGCCGATTCCGGAGTCCAGGAGAGGCCGTACTCCATTACAGGCTTCTCCAGCACCTGATGCACCTCACCATTGCACTCGATTTCCTGGCTCTAACCGCCCTCGTGTGGCTCATGGGTGGGGCGCGTTCGCCGTTTCTGGCGTTCTACCTTCTTCACGTGATCCTGTCTGCGGTCCTGCTCTCGCCTCGAGAGGCGGCGATAAGCACCATCACGGCGTACGGCCTCCTGGCCGGGCTCGTCATCGGAGAGTGGGCCGGGGTGATTCCGGTGCACCATCTCGAAGGAATCACGGGCGACGCGCCCATCGACGGTCGCTACGCCGGCGTGCTCCTGGCGGTGTATGGGGTTCTTCTCGGGTCCGCTTCCTACATGCTGGTCACCCTGAGTCGAGCTCTGCAGATAGGGGAAGCCCAGATGCAGGCGACGCTCGTTGCGCTGGAGAGGGTATCCGCTCTGAGGCGTGACTTCCTGCACATCGCCGTGCACAACATGGGCTCGCCGGTGGGTGCGACCACGATGTTCCTTCAAAACCTGCGAGAGGGACTCGCCGGCCCGCTGAACGAGAAACAGGAAGATTGGGTCGATCGCGCGCTTTCGCGGCTGGACGGACTATCGCGCTTCCTGGTCGACCTGAGGGTTCTGGCTACGCTGGAGGCCGGTCGGTTCGAAGAGGAGATGGGCGAGGTGGATCTCTCTCCGATGCTGGCTGAACTGGTGGACGAATACAAGGACATCGCCGCCGGTCGGCAGCAGAGCCTGTTACTGGATGCTCCCGTCGGTCTGACCGTGTGGGGAAACGAGCGGCTCCTTCGCGAAGCGGTCGTCAACTACATCACGAACGCCATCAAGTACACCCCCGAGGGCGGCGCCATCCAGGTGCACGGCGAGCGGGCGCACGAGGCCGTCAGGGTGACCGTGGCGGACGACGGTCCGGGAATCGCTCCCGAGGACCAGTCGCGATTGTTCGCCGAGTTCCAGCGTCTCGCCCAGCCGGATGACGGTAATGCACCCCGCGGCACGGGCCTGGGTCTCTCGATCGTGCGCCGAGTCGTGGAGATGCACGGCGGGTCGGTAGGACTCGAGAGCCGGCTCGGCGAGGGCAGTCGATTCTACCTGGACCTGCCCTTCGTCTGAGGCGATCAGCCCAGGCGCGCCTTCAGAATCGTGACCAGCGACCTTCCATCGATTGGCTTCTGGAACACACCGGCCAGCCCCAGTGCTCCGTAATCCATGCTCATGGCAAGGTCGTCCCCCACCGAACTCAGCATGTAGATCGGCACGTCGCAGCCGCGTGCGCGGAGGTCGGTGATCAGGCTCGTTCCGGCGTCCACCTCCTCCATCATCAGGTCCACGATCACGAGGTCAGGCTTCTCGGTGTCCCACGCGCGGATGCCTTCCTCAGCGCTGGATGCGGCCACCATCTCGAAGTCGGCCGCCTCCAGGATCTCGCGTACCATGTCCTGGTAATCGGCGTCGTCCTCGACGTAGAGGACTACGTGCTTGCCTTCTCGCATGATGATGCTCGCTCCTCGAGAAACTTTTCGATGAAACCAAGAGCGGCAGAGAGATTCCGCCGGGCTCGGTCAGACAATCCCTCGCCGAATCCGTCGAAGTCCTCGCCGCGGATGGCCAGAACATAGGCTTCAGGCTGGGCTTCCAGGTACTTCCACGCCATGGACAGGACCGTTTCCGGGGCCAGCGAGTGTGTGGAGAACCGTGGTTCTCCAGCTGGCAGAACGGGTCGCATCTCGAACGGATCGGCACATGACACGTCCGCGTCCACGAAGACGACCACGTCGTGATCGGCCACCGCAGCCGCGTCCTCTGCCTGCAACTGGTACGCCGAGTCGACGTCGACTCCTGGCAGTCCCATGCGGCTCAGCTCTTCGGCGAGCCGGGGGCCCAACCCATCATCTCGCCGACCCGGGTTTCCGTAGCCGAGTACGAGGACCCTCATCGGCCCGGACCGGAGACGGGGTGCCGTCGGTATCAGGACACCCATTTCAGCCTCGCTTCCTGCTGTCCAGGAGAGCGCCGGAGGCGTCCACCAGGT
>JBDHBK010000363.1:0-3065 GCA_039592635.1 Gemmatimonadota bacterium | reverse complement strand
CGAGCGGCTGAGGTCCTTAGCCCACGCGATCACGTGGTCCCGGTACAGGTTCGAAGCGTCCTGCACGTCGGACTGGATATCGCTCTGTCGCTCCCACGTACCCTTGTAGACCGGGTACGCGAGCACGCGCCCGCTGCGCAGGACGAAGTCGATGCGGGCGGCCGTTAGGTCGTCGTACGAGGTGTTGTAAAGGTCGCCCGAACCCGGGAAGAACAGGACAGCCTGGCGCGGCGAAGAGCCTGCCCCGCCGATCGGATGAAACAGGAACACCGCGAGACGCTCGTCTCCGTAGGCGGCGTCGAGCTCCACGTGTTCCCGGATCCACGTCGCCGTGGTGTCGACGCTCACGACGGTCGCGTTGAGCGGCGTGCGGTCGTACGCGAACATCTGGCGGTACACGTCGAACACCTCGTCCGATACGGGTGTCTCCGAGTCGTAGTCGCGGAAGGCCTTCTCGATCTCAGCTGCAGCCGCCATCACGTTGGCGGTGTCCGGGTACTGCACGAGGCGGATACCGTTCGCAGCAGAGCGGTCGAACGCGAGGGACGTAACCGCGTCGTTGAACGAGTACTGGGGATCGTCCCAGCCGCCGCCAAGGATGTAGCGGGCCTCGCCGTCGGGGTTCTCCGTCCACTCCCGGACGTTGCCGGCCATGTCGTAGACGCCGTCGCGCGTGACGCCCTGGTGGCTTCCTACCGCCGTCGGGCCACCACTTCCGTAGTTGCTGAGAGGGACGACGTGGTTCGAGCTGAACGGGTCCGCCGCCAGGTACCAGTGGTACACCGTAGGCAGGGCCTTGCCGGCGAAGCACGCGAAGGCCGCCGCCTCGTACCAGCTGACGCCGCCCACCGGGTGGTCGTCCTCGCCCTCGGGTTGGGAACCGGCTTGCCACCCGCTCGGGCCGTGGCGTCCCGTGCGGTCGACGAACGCGGCCATCGCCTCGTCGAAAGAGATCGTCTGGCCGTCTCGCACGAACGGCGCTGTCCAGCACTCCGGATCGCGATACCCGCCCGCGTCCACGAACGCCTTGTACTGGCGGTTCGTGACCTCGTGTACGTCCATGAAGAAGTCGGCGAGGACCAGCGAGTCGAGCTGCTCGAGCCCGGGGGCCCAGATACGAGCCGACGCGCCGCTCACGCGCGCCATGCCGGACGGCAAAGTCTCCTCGGTGTCGAGCACGAACGGCTCTGCCGCGGCGATGCGACCTGAGAAGTCCGCCGTCTCGCGCGGCAGGTAGCCTTCGAGCTCGAAGCGCACGCGGGACAGCCCGAACGGGAATCGCTCCACCTCGACGGGGGTAGTGCCGAGCAGTTCCCACTCGGCGTCCGGGTCGGCGTAGTCACGCCGATAGGCCCTGGCGCCCGGCGGTTCCGTCCGCAGGGTGAGGGTTCGCGACACCTCTGCCCACATAGCCTCGCGGACCGAATCGTTCGTGATCACGCCGTCCAGCTCGCGGGCGATCGCGTTGGCGCCCTGGAAGTCGTACGCGCCGGCGCGGCGCCGGATCTCGTCTATGCCGGTGACGAGGTCCCACTCCGAATCCTGCGTTTCGCGTGCGCTGAGAACTACCCAACCCGTGACGGCGATCCCCCACAAGGCGAGGGCCGCGACGCCGCCCTTGAGCACATTGCCCCACGTGAAGAAGCTGCGCCCGGCGGCCGCGCCAGTCCGATCGGCGGCAGCTGCGGAATCCGAGTCAGTCTCTTCCGAACCACGGCCAATGCCCTGGAAATAGGCCGTTGCCGCAATGATCGGCAGCCCGATCAGAAGCAGCGTCAGCGTCATCGTGAACACCCACGGCGGGAGGCCGACGTTCTGATTGAGAACGTCTATGACCTGGAGAACGACCCAGGAGCCGGCTGCGTACAGGCCGAGTACCTGCCACAGGGAACGCTGATGTGTCGAACGCGACATGGAGCCTCTCGCTTCGGGTACGGACCGACTTCTGGACGCGCCAGTATAGGCAAAGCGGTGGGATGTGAGAAGCGGTCGCGATGCTCCCCCGAAAACGGGTCCGACGGTTCTGGGAAGATATCTTCCCAGAACTGACATCCCTGAACTGGGGTCCGTACTCCAGCCCGACCCCGGCACGCACTCTTCTTGCCCCCGCGCCCACGGGTCCGCGATCTTCGCCGCATGACAGAACCCCACGGCTACCAGCGTTTCCTCGCCGAGCTCAAGCGGCGGAAGGTATTCCGGCTCGCCGCCCTGTACGGAGGCGCGGGCTTCGTGGCCGTGCAGGCAGCCGATGTATTCGTGCCCGCCCTGGGCCTTCCGCCGTGGATCCTGCGGGCCATCGCGTTCCTGGTGATCGCCGGTTTCCCGCTCGCCTTGCTGGTGGCGTGGATCTTCGAGCGCACGCCCGAGGGAATGAAGCGCACGGGTGATGCCACCGAGGAAGAGATCGAGGCGATCGTCGCCGAGGCTCCCTCCCGGAGATGGCCCGCCGGACTGGCCGCGCTCGCCGGCGCGACCCTGATCGCGCTGAGCGCGTGGTGGTTTGCGACTGGCCAGATACGCGGCACCGGAACCTATGATTCGATCGCCGTGCTTCCGTTTCTGAGCCTGAGCGACGATCCGGCCGGCGAGCGATTCGCCGACGGGCTGACCGAGGAGCTGCTGAACGGCCTGGCCGGAGTCGAAGACCTCAGGGTGGCGGCCCGCACCTCGTCTTTCGCGTTCAAGAACACCAACCTCGACGTCCGGTCGATCGCCGATTCGCTCGGCGTGGCGACGGTGCTGGAGGGAAGCGTTCGGAGGGAAGGGGACCGGGCTCGGATCACCGTTCAGTTGATCGACTCGGAGCGCGGATTCCACCTGTGGTCGCAGGAATACGACCGCCAGCTGCGCGACGTATTCGCCGTGCAGGAAGAGATCGCCACGGCAGTCACGCGGGCCCTTATCCCTCGCCTTCGGCCGGCCGAGGGCGAGACGATGGTGCGGGGAGGCACCACCGACGACGCCGCCTACGACGAGTACCTGCTCGGACGGGAGAAGTGGCGGTCACGCGAGATCCCGGCCCTGATCGAGGCGATCGACCACTTCCACGCCTCGATCGCGCGGGA
>JBDHBK010000362.1:0-3066 GCA_039592635.1 Gemmatimonadota bacterium | reverse complement strand
CTTACCTACTGTATTCTAACGTATCCGGAGCTCAAGCATGCGTCAGAATACAGCATTCAAACAGACCCAGGTTCTGACCCAGGCTGATCTCGCCAAGAAAGGTCACGGCTCAGCCCTCAGACGTGCGACGCGCTCCGGGGTGTCCTGAAAGAGTGTCACCTCACGGACTCCGTCGCCGGCTTCCTCGAGCAGCATCCCGTAACCCTCCAGGGCCCGTTCCGACTCACCGAGCGCCTCGTACGCCCGGCCGCGCAGGTACCATGCTAAGTGGGCGAGAATGCGGGGCGATGGGGGATTCGCTGCAAATCCCTCGATGCCGTCGACCGTCCCCAGTGCGTCCGACGCTCGGCCCGCCTCTATGAGGGCGAGGACCTCTTCGCCCTGGGTGTGACCCAGGAGAAATTCCGTCTTCGAGAAACGGCCGACTGCTCGCCCTTCCTCGAAGAGCCGCACAGTCTCCTCGGCGTCGCCGCGGCCGTACCAGGCGATGAGTCCATCTGCGAAGTGCACAAGGCTCTGCGCTCTTCCCCGCATGAAGCCGGGCGCAGCATCGACGTCCGCGGCAACTGCACTTCGCACCTGGCTCATGTCGTCGAAACGCCTCTGCTTCCCGTAGGTGCTGAGAATCCCAAGCGTGGTGGCCTGGCGATTCGCGTCGAGGCGATACAGTTCCTGGAATGCCTCCTCCGCGTCCTCGTAGGCTCCCGTCGCGTTCGCGTAGATTCCAGCGTGGAACCAGGCGGCCCTACTGCGCAACGGTCCTAGTTCGCGCGCCTTATCGGGGGCGCTGCGACTGGCAGCAAGCGCAGCGCGGTAGCGTCCCTCCGAGGCGTAGATGTTCGCCTCCATCAGCCACATCCACATGGCACGCTCCGGGTCACTGGTGCTCCGGATTGGTTGCAGTACCGCTCGCGCGCCCGCCGGATCGCCGTCACTCAGATAGGTTTCCACCAGGCGCCAGTGCGACTCGACGACCAACCAGTCATCGGGAAACCGGCGTATCACCTCGCGGTAGATTTCCCGGGCCTCCTCCTTCCGTCCTACCGCCCTGAGTACTTCTGCGCGCGAGAAGTACGGGCTCGCCTGGTCCGGCTCCAACTCGATGTGCCTGAGACTCAGTGAATCCCACGCCACCGCGTCTCCCATTTCCGCGGCCATGACGGCCAGGTCAGCGATGGCAGGTGCGTAGTACGGGTGCAGCGCGAGTACCTCTTCCAGAAGGCGCCGACCGTCGTCGGGACGATTTCGGTAGTCGAAGTAGATCCAGCCCAGCCAGAATCGGCCGTCCTTCTCTTCCTGGTACCTCGCGACCAGTATCTCGAGGTATTCGATGGCTTCATCCCATTCCCGGGAGACCATAGCCAGCCCAGCCTGGATCAACAGGCGGTCCCGCTCCGAGACATCGGTAGAGAGCCGCTCGGCCCGCTCGAGGTGCGAGATCGCCAGCTGTTCCTCACGGTTCGAGCGAAACGTGTGCATCCCCAGCCGCAGCCAGGCGAGGGCGAACGTTGAGTCCAGTTCGACCGCCCGCTGGTAGTGCTCCCGTGCCTGCTCGTACTGGCTGTGGTATGCTGCCCGGAGGCCCTCCAGGTACTCCCTGTACGCGTCGAGATTCCCGGTGACGAGTCGGGAGACCGGAGTGAGTTCGGTCGGCGTGACGGTCTCGCCCAGCACCCGGCTCAGGAGAAGTGCGGACACTTCGTTTACTAGTGCGAATACAGCCACGCCGGCAGCCCGCTCTGCGGAGATGATCGTGCCGTCGCTGACGTCGATGAGGCGGACATCCATCCGGAGCGTGGAACCCTCTCCAGCTACCGATCCGCGGATCATAGTACGAGCGCCCGAGGCCGCCGCGATGTTCAGGGCCAGATCCTCCGGAATGCGGTCAGTCTCCTCGCGACCCGCCTGCCGCAAGAGGTCCAACAGCCGCTCGACGCCGACCACACGTATAGCCTCAAGTTGGCCCAAGTTGGTGGTCAGCATGTCAGCCAGGCCAATGCGAAGCCAATCGAGGCTGTCGGCACCCGTGTTATTCGCAAACGGGAGGACGGCGATGGACTT
Source organism: Gemmatimonadota bacterium (assembly GCA_039592635.1). Classification (GTDB taxonomy): domain Bacteria; phylum Gemmatimonadota; class Gemmatimonadetes; order Palauibacterales; family Palauibacteraceae; genus Benthicola. Next base: position 1,005 of record JBDHBK010000362.1, on the reverse strand, counting down.
ATCCCCGAGATCCGCACCAACCGGGAGAACCCTCCCCTGTCGCGTCGCGGATCGGTCGGTGGCCTGCATCCACACGACTGCTGCCATGACTACGATGACCGCCAGTCCGATCACTGGCGCCAGCCAGCGCGCCACGGGTGACCTCCGAGCGGCAGGCTCGGGACTCCGGTGGACTTGAGCCAGTTCTGCGGACAGCTGGCGTGCCGTTGCAGGTCGGTCGGCAGACGACGTGGCCAGCATCCGTTCGACCAACGTCTGGAGATTGGCTGGAATGGTGTGCCGTATGGCGCCCAGCGGCGTGGGGCGGTCCGTGAGCCTCTTGGCTGCCGTGGACTGCGGGGCTGCTCCCGTGAGGGGCGGCTCTCCGGCCACCACCTCATACAACACGCAGCCCAGGGCGTAGAGGTCGCTTCGCTCGTCCACCTCCTCACCCGACGCCTGCTCCGGGCTCATGTAGGCAGGCGTGCCCACTGCCATCCCGGTGGCGGTGACCTTCTCCCCACCCGCTTCGCTGATCGCCCGGGCTACGCCGAAGTCGGTGACGACCGCGTGCCCCTCCTCCAGGAGGATGTTGGCTGGCTTGATGTCGCGGTGAATCACTCCGTTTCGGTGGGCATGGTCGAGCGCGCCGGCCACTTCCTGGGCGATCCGGATGGCCTCTTCGACCGGGAGCTGCTTCTCCCGCTCCAAGCGCTGCCGCAGGCTCTCGCCTTCTACGTAGGGCATGGTGTAGTAGAGCAGGCCGTCGGACTCACCCGAGTCGATGAGAGTCAGGATGTGAGGGTGGGTCAGTCCGGCGACCGTCTCGATCTCGTGCAGGAATCGCTCGCCACCGACAGAAGCCGCCAGCTCCGGATGCAGGACCTTGATCGCTACCTGGCGGTGGTGTTTCAGGTCCTCGGCGAGGAACACCACGGCCATTCCGCCGCGGCCGATCTCTGACTCGACAGCGTAGCGGTCGGCAAGTGCTGACTTCAGTCGTTCCAGGAGGTCGGGCATAAACGC
>JBDHBK010000361.1:0-3670 GCA_039592635.1 Gemmatimonadota bacterium | reverse complement strand
CGTGTTCGGGGCGTTCGAGGCACAGCTCAACCACTTCGTGGACGTGAAGATCCGGGGCAACCAGGTCATCGCCCGTATATACGCCCGCGAAATGCCGGCGCCGTTCCTGTCGGTTCTGATCGACGACTGCATCGCGAACGGGCGGGACTACAACGCGGGTGGGGCGCGCTACAACAACCGCTTCATCCAGGCCGTGGGGATCGGGACGATCACCGACAGCCTGGCCGCCATCGGCCAGGTGGTCTACGAGGACGGCCTCCTGGCCCTGCCCGATCTCCTGTCGGCGATGGAGGCCGACTACGAGGGGCACGAGGCCCTGCGCCAGAGGCTGCTCCACCGGACTCCGAAGTACGGCAACGACGATGACGCGGCGGACGACATCATGCGACTGGTATTCGACGCGGCCTTCGAGGCGATCGACGGCCGGCCCACCGCGATCGGGGGTGCGCACCGGCTGGAGATGCTGCCCACCACATCGCACGTGTATTTCGGTTCGGTAACCGGGGCCACGGCGGATGGAAGACGGAGCGGCCTACCGGTCTCCGAAGGGATATCCCCGGTCCAGGGGGCGGATCGCAAGGGCCCCACGGCGGTCTTCCGCTCCGGCGGCACCCTGCTCAACATGAAGTTCACGCCAACCCTGATCGAGGGAGATGAGGGGATCGAGAGGATGCGCCACCTGGTCCGTGGCTACTTCGACATGCACGGACACCACGTGCAGTTCAACGTCGTGGATGCGGACACGCTGCGAGAGGCGCAGGCCGATCCGGATGCGCATCGCGACCTCATCGTGCGAGTCGCCGGATACAGCGACTACTTCTGCGATCTGTCGGAAGCCCTGCAGGAAGAGATCATTGAGAGGACGGAGCACGCGGCCTTCTGAGCCGATGGTGAACCGGAGGGGGATAGAGATGCACAGGCTCATCGCCGCCTCGGCGGTCATTCTGCTCGTGGCAGCGGCCTGCGGAGCGCCGCAGGAGTACGACGTCGTCATCCGGGACGGGACGATCCACGACGGATCGGGCGGCGCTCCCTATCGGGGGGACGTCGCGATCGATGGCGACCGCATTGCGGCGGTCGGCAACGTCGGGCGCGCCGTGGGCACGACCGAGATCGACGCGGATGGCCTCGCCGTCTCACCCGGCTTCATCAACATGCTCTCGTGGGCCAACGAGTCGCTGATCGAGGACGGCCTCGGACAGAGCGACATCCGGCAGGGAGTGACCCTGGAGGTATTCGGCGAGGGATCGTCGATGGGACCGCTCAGCGAGGTGATGAAGGAAGGCAAGCTCGAATCCCAGGGCGACATCCGCTACCCGATCGAATGGACGACCCTCGGAGAGTACCTCGACTGGCTCACCGGCCGCGGCGTGGCGCCGAACGTGGCTTCCTTCGTCGGCGCCACCACCGTGCGGATCCACGTGCTCGGCTACGAGGACCGGGCGCCCACGGATGCTGAGCTCGATGAGATGCGAGCCCTCGTGGCCCGGGCGATGGAAGAAGGGGCGTTGGGCGTCGGATCGTCGCTGATCTACTCGCCTGCCTACTACGCGGGCACGGACGAACTGATCGCCCTCGCCGAGGTCGCCGGTGAGTACGGGGGCATGTACATCAGCCACATTCGGGGCGAGGGAAACCGGCTGCTGGAGAACGTAGAGGAGCTGATCACGATCGCCCGCGAGGCCGGGGTCCCGGCGGAGATCTACCACCTCAAGGCCTCGGGTCGCGACAACTGGAACAAGCTGCAGGATGTGATCCGCCGGGTGGAAGAAGCCCGTGACGAAGGCCTCCGGATCACGGCGGACATGTACACGTACCACGCCAGCTCGACCGGCCTGGACGCGGTGATGCCGCCGTGGGTGCAGGAGGGCGGACACGACGCGTGGGTCGAACGGCTGAAGGACCCGGCCATCCGCGAACGGGTGAAGGTCGACATGAACGACCCGGCCGGCGAATGGGACAACACGTGGCTCAGCGCGGGGTCTCCCGACAACATCCTGCTCACCGGCTTTCGCACGGACTCCCTGCGCTACCTGACGGGTCGTACCCTGGCCGACGTGGCACGCATGCGGGAGACGGGCGCCGAGGAAACGGCGATGGACCTGGTGATCCAGGACGACAGCCGCGTGCAGTCGGTGTTCTTCACGATGTCCGAGGACAACATCCGGCGGAAGATCGCGGTGCCATGGGTGAGCTTCTGCTCCGACGCGGGCGCCTACGCCACGGACGGCGTGTTTCTCAACTTCCAGCCGCATCCCCGCGGGTACGGGACGTTCGCACGGTTGCTCGGGATGTACGTGCGCGACGAGCAGGTGATCCCACTGGAAGAGGCGGTTCGCCGCCTGACGTCACTCCCGGCTGGCAATCTCGGCATCCGCGAGCGAGGCTCCCTCGCGCCGGGCCACTTCGCCGACGTAGTGGTGTTCGACACCGAGACGATCGCCGACCGCGCGACGTTCGAGAAACCCCACCAGTACGCGGTGGGGGTCAAGTACGTGTTCGTGAACGGCGAGGCCGTGATCGCGAATGGCGGCCCTACCGGAGCGAAGCCTGGCCGGGTCGTTCGAGGGCCGGGCTGGACGGGCTGGGCTGAAGAGGCTCCTGGAGGCTAGTCGCCGGATTCGGCAGCCAGCCGCTCCCGCTCCTCGTATAGGTAGGCGCCGGGGAAGTCCGGTTCCTCGTACTTCCGCTTGCCGCTCCACGACTCGATGTCGAGCCGGAATACACTGGTTCGCTTGAGCTCGCCCGCCGTGATCGGACGGTAGTCCCGGCCCGGCTTGAGGTGTGGAGCGTACTTGTCGAGCAACAGCTGCAGGCCGAACTCGGCCTCTTCGGAATCCTCGACGACGGTGGCTGCGCCGAACACGACCACACCTCCGTACTCGATGCTGAATTCCAGGGCTTCGTCGGCCGGTAGCAGGCGTCCGGTCTCGTACACCGTGAACGCCGCCTTCGAGAAGACCTCCACGTTGTCGCGTGTCCGGCCCGTGCGAGCCGTGTGCAGGTAGATTGCGTGCCGATCCTCGTCGTACACGAAGATGTTGGAGTTCACGAACGGTTGATCGCCATGCACGGTGGCCAGGACGCCCACCTCCGACTCGTCCAGGAATTCGCGGATCCACCCCTCGTCCGCGGCGCGATCGTTTCTTCGAAGCTTCGCTCGTTCGTCCAAGTCGCCTCCGTCTACTGAACCGGCGCGTCGTCGCCTGGCTCGAGGTCGATCGTCAGGTGTGCGTCGCGGGTCTGCCCGACCAGGCGACCGAGCCATTCGAGTATCTCGACCGAGCGGTCCTGGTCGGCCCCCGCGCGGTCGCGTCGCTCCAGTTCGACCATCTCGGCCAGGGCATCCAGCATCGCTGGCGAAAATACCCCGACAGCCTCGCCAACGGCTGCGGCGTCCCGTCGCGCGAAGGCCCGAAACACCGCCGCAAGCTCCGGCCGTTCCTTCTCGTCGAGCGCCTCGGCGACCCCGTTGGCCCACAAGGTCAGATCGGCTTCCTGCTCCTCGGGTCTCACGGCACCCCGTCTACCGCGCTGCCTGCCTGGCACGCCTCCAGCCAACCCACATGAACAGCACGCCGAGAACGAGCTGCGAAACGGGGATGCCGAGAGTGTCAAACGGTGCCGAACCCGAGTAGTAGGCCCAGAAGGCGAGGGCCGAGAGCAGCAA